>JAPXKQ010000056.1:0-13877 GCA_033809995.1 Tissierellaceae bacterium | reverse complement strand
TTTCTCCTTTATAATTGATAAAATTTTGTTCTTTTTTGTATATTGGAGTGCCTGTTCGGATTACAGTCAATAGAGTGCTTGTCTCTTCTGTTAATGAAGGATATATCTCTAATAGATGCTTTCCTACAGCCATCTCTTTATCTATTCCGTCTATTTGTTCTGCAAATTTATTGTAGTATATGATTTTTCCTGTATTGTCTATGATATGTATGCCTTCTTCTAAATGGTCCATTATCTCAAAGATATGGTCTTTGAAAAACATTTTATTGCCCCCTTTAAAGATAATTAAAAATTAAAAATTAAGAGTTAAGAGCTAGAAATTTATAGGGTCTAACTTTGGGGTCTTAAAAGTGGAGATCCCTCTGACAAGTTGCCAATTATTCGGCGGTTGATGCCGAATAATTGGCGGATCTTCACACCCGCCAATTAATATTATTCTTATATGTTATGTTTCATTGTTGTTCCTATGATATCATTTTTATTCAAGTAATATGGAATTCTTCACTGCGTTCAGAATGATGCCTTCGGCTCTTACCTCTTACCTCTTACCTCTTACCTCTTACCTCTTACCTCTTACCTCTTACCTCTTACCTCTTAATCCCATTTTCCCATTAATACTTTAGAATGTCAACGTACCATTTTCATTTTTGATTATTTGTAGTATTTGTTCTTCTGCACCATTTTTAGCGTTGATATATACTATGAAATCTGCGTCATTGTATTTACCTTTGAATTCATAGCAAAGTACTTCATCTACTCCCTTTGGTATCAATGCCAGTCTTACTGAATCTATATTAAAGTCTGTCTTTACTTTTTCTCTAGCTGTACGTTCATCTATTTCTGGTCTGCCAAAGTTTCTTTCTTGATGATTTAGATAATATGGAGATGCATCAAATCCTACTATTTCCCCATTATCCAATGCAACCTTAACCTTAATTAAGTCAGGATATATTGTTATGCCATCTTGTTTATATGCAAAGTTGTATAATACTATTCCGTCATATTGTAGGGAATAGTTTGGCTCCATACTTTCAAAGCCTTTGCTTCTTAAATATTCTAAAGCCTTTTCTTGACCTTGCTCTACTGATAATTTTCTAGTTGCTGCAGGCCTTGGGTTTTCCATCCAAAGTACTGTGCCACCTTGTTTTGCTACACCCATATATACTGCTAAATCCCTTTGTTGATTGTTTGGATATACGTGGAATGAAAAAGCAGGAATCCTTTGTTCATCTGCATTTTCACCTTGTTCAAAGGGTTCTACTCCTGCTACCCTATCTCTACCAAAGAAATCTATAGCTGCTTGTTGTGCTTGATTTATATCGACTTGATCACCATGTAGACCTACAGGCTTTTTGTTTAAAATTTGATCTGCAAAGGGTCCATCATATATTAATTCTGGAGATTTTGCTATTTGTTTATCCAATGATACTAAGCTAGTATTCAATATATTTCTATTAGCATCTTCAATTCCTTGATTCATACCCATTCCAACTATAAAGTTGGATTCCATCAAGCTTTGATGTAGGTTTGCCAACTCTCCATTGAAGGTTGCTGTATTCATCTGCAATCCAGTTAATGCTTTCCTTTGTTCTGGAGTTATATCTTCACCAGTCAAATGCTTCTGAATAAGAAAAGTGGCATAGTCTGATGCCTGAGTTAAAAACTTGCTTATCTTATTATTGTCAGCGTGTTGTGTTGGTAATTGATTAAGCTTATCCTGTGCAAAGTTTGCCTCACTTATTATTTGAGAAAAGTTCATAATATTTCTTTCTTTAGTTGATGCAAGCAAAGCCTTTGATATGGATACTTGAACATTTTCTACGTGTTTCTTTATATCATAAAACAGTCTTTGATAATGATTTTCTAATGTTGTTTGCAATTGATTTTTATATTGATATTGGTTATATCCCCATACTAGTGCCGCTACTAATAAAAGACTCAATACTGTTGGGGCAATCCAATGACGTCGTCTATCCATTTTTATCCTCCCAATATTTAGTGAATAACTAAGAACTAACTATTAACTTTTCACTATTCACTGAATTACAGTCCAAACCAGTGTTTACCTATTTTTAGGGTGACTTTTCTGGACCAAATCCATTTGCTTGTTGCTGTTGCTGGGTTCCAATAGTAAAGACATCCATAGGTAGGATCCCAACCATTTAAGGCATCTCTTGCTGCTTTTAACGAATCCTTATCAGGTGTTAAATTTATTTGTCCATCTGCTACTGCTGTAAATGCTAATGGCTGATAAATTACTCCTGCTATGGTATTAGGAAATTGAGGTGCTCTTACTCTATTTAATATTACTGCGCCTACTGCAACTTTTCCTACATAGGGTTCCCCTCTTGCCTCCCCATGTATTGCCCTAGCTAGTAAATATTCGTCCCCTGCTCTGCTAATCCCTTGAGTTGATGCTGGTGCGGCTGCAGCTGCTGTTGTCATACCCAAAGCTTGTGCTGTTTGAGTTCCTACTACTCCATCTACCCCCAACCCGTTTCTTTCTTGGAAACGTCTTACTGCTCTATAAGTTCTTGCCCCATAGATACCATCTACCCACCCATCATAATAACCCCATCTTGATAATTTATCTTGAACGGTTTTTACTTCGTTACCTTCAGATCCCCAATATAGGGGTATTGATGCAAACATATTAAACGTTGCAGTTTCACTATTTTTCTTCGGTTCATAAAATTGAATGAAACTTAAAAACAATAGCGTGAATACTATTGTTATAATGGTGAATTTTCTCAATTTATTATCCTCCTTCCAGTGTTTTGCTTATTTTTTGTAAAAAGAAGAAATTTATACATAAAATCAATTCAAAATTCACAATTCATAATTCACAGTTTTATCCAATTATGATCAATTCACAATGCACAATTCACAATTCACAATTAAAAGGCGTAGCCGTCTTTCTGAGTATACGAAGAATCTCTATGTGTTTGTTATATCATAGTAAGATGGGATTCTTCACTGCGTTCAGAATGACGGCTTACGCCTATTAGTTCTTAGTTCCTATTTATAACCTATTACTTCTTACTTATTACCTTACCTTTTACCTATTACCTATTACCTTTTACCTATTACCTATTACTTCTTCCCTATCTTTTTTACTACTTCCACTATCTTTGACTTCAATTTCGGGGTTTCATTTTCATCTAGTATAAAATCCCCCAACTCATTATCTTCTATATTAAAGGCATAGGAGTGGGTTATGTCCACAAAACATAATGGAGGGAACATAACACACCACCAATTTTGCCCCTGTCCTTTACCTATTGTTACTAGAAGTGTCTCATATTTCCCTTGTGGAAATACCATATTGCCATATCTTCTAATTGGAAAGTCATCTATTCCCAAAAAGACATCTACATCATAATCTAGACCTTCCCCCTTGATAACTTCCAAGGCAATATCTCTTATTTCTTCCATGTTTTCTTGAATTATTATTCTGCTTTCTTCTATAGTCTTTGTGTCTTTAAATTTGTCTCCCATTTCTTCGAGGATTTTGTCTCGTACCTTCAGTTTCAATTTCTGGTCTTCTTCCATATCGCTATTTGCCCTTACATGAAATCGAATTATCTGATCTTTAAATGGATTTTTATGCATCACCTTGTCCTCAATATAAGGATTAATAAAATAAATAAATGAAAAAATAAATGCAACAAGAATTATTATAAGTTTTTTATATTTCATTTGAATATACCCCCTTGGGATGATTGTTGCCACAAATTTATTTTTAATACATAAAAAACAAATTCACAATGCACAATGCACAGTTCACAATCGACCCTTTAGGGTCGTCCTGAGACGGACAGTATCATCACTGCTTTCGAAGGATCTCAGGCGTAGCCGTCTTTCTGAGTCTACGAAGAATCTCTATGTGTTTGTTATTCATAGTAATATGGGATTCTTCGCAAGCTCAGAATGACACAAGCAGACATTATACTGTCTAAAAGCGGAGATTCCTCCACTTCGGTCGGAATGACACGGGCTTTCAGTTCAATTCATAGTTCACAATGCACAATTATTTGAGTCATTCTTTGGGGTCAAAAAAGAGGAGATTTCTCCACTGCGGTCGAAATGACGCCTTCGGCTTTTACCTCTTACTTCTTACCTATTACCTCTTACCTCTTACCTACTTCGTCAATCCTCTTCTCCTTATAATTACATTTACATTTACATCTATTGTAGCTTGAGAGAATACTTCATCCCAATTATCCTTTACTTGATCCCATAATCTTGGATGATACTTTCTTAGATAATCAGATATTTTTATCGCATCTGCTTTATATTCTTTCTGGAGCTTAGTTACTAGACTGTCTAAGTCCTTCTTAACTTCTTTACTTAAAGCTTCTTCCATAGCTTTTATAATTTCTAAACTATCAATGCCATCACCATCTGCAAGAGTATACTCATGGACCTGTCCTTCAATTCTAACATTCATTTGTATTTTTAGATTCTCTGAATCCACCAATTTTCTTTTTGATTTAAAGCTTGTTCCCAATACTGATAGTCTAGCACCATTAAAATCAGTTTCTATTCCATCTTGCTTCACTTCTCCATTTAAAATAGATAAAGCACGATTTTCTTCATGGGTTAAATAACCTACTAAACCATAATTTTTAAATACACCTCCACCACCTATTTCAATATCTTCACCTGACATATGTGCTATTGGTATAACAGAAACATTTCTATTATCATTGTCCTCCACAAATTCTGCTATTGTTCTTGGTGTGAAGCTAGTAGCATCTTGTCGGTTTACCAAAAAACTATATAGGGTACCTTCAACTACTTGCTGCCTCTCAGCTTTTAGTTTTCCTAGCAATAGTTCTTCCGCAGTAGATGGAACAACTATCAAATTAACACTTTTATTTACAACAAAATCCCTATTTAACCCATCTACCAATTCCCTAACCTGTCTAGGATTTCTAGCTATTTCTTCTGATATTACCAATACTTTTAAATGTTTATTATATATGGGATATTGCAATCTTGTTGTCAATTTATGAGTTGCATCAAAGATGCTATTTCCTGTTGTTGTTATGACATATACATTTTGTTTCTGTGTTGGATTTTTACCTAACGCCAAAATATTTGGATATGAAAATGTTACTTTAAATAAGGTGCTTCCTTCTTTATTTAGGTCCACCCCAACTGAATAGGGATATATCCTTTCATTTATCTCTATCATATCCCAACATCCGGTGTTAATTAGTGTAGTTAATATTATAAATAGCAAAAATAACTTTTTCATCTCTTCGCCTTCTTTCTAATAGTACCAACTACAAGTATTAGAATAGGGATAATTACAACCGAGATAAACCCTAAAACATTGAAATACATTGCATTTCTCTTTTGAACTACTACTAAACTTTCTGGTATAAGTGAAACCTTATATATAATGGGTACCAAAATCCAAATTATATATTTATGATTTTTAACCCTAAGTATTTTTGATATTGTCTTTCCGGCGCTAAAATATGCTGGTGCTAAGGTTGCAAACACAACTATAACCCAAATAGCCATTACCAATCCATCTAAGTTTTCAATAAAAAAACCTGGTAAATCTACTTTCTTAACTAATTGTAATACTGGAAATTGTTGACGTTTAAGTTGTTCTATACTAAAATGAGATACACTCATAACGTATAATGCAAAATACACCAACGTAACAATGATTATGGCATATACGGAAGATTTAAAAGTCTTTTTCTTATCTTCAACATAGGGCAAAGCAAAAATAGTCATTTCAAAACCTGCAAAACTAAAGTATGCATCTCTTATTCCCATGGATATATTCTTTAACTTTACATTATAAATGGGCAAAAGATTACTGAAATCAGCATTTGGTAATGAAACAAAAACTATTAATAATGTAAAAAAAATAATTATTGGATACACAAAAAAACCTGTCCTTACTATTGCATCTATCTCAAAGGATGTTATATATGAAGTTGTTAATATAAAAATAAAAACTATTACCTCCAAAGGGGTTATTGGCAACAGGAAAGCCTTGATCAATTCTCCCAATATTCTTGATACAATTGCAGAGAAAACAATAAAATAAGCAGCCACAAATAATAAACATATTGTAAAAAATACGGGACCTAAAGTTTCATTTCCTATTTGAAAGATATCCTTGTCTGGATACATTAGGAATATCCGGGTAATCACTGCCATTACTGGTATTATCAATAACCCTGAAAAAATTATTGCTATCCATCCATTGTTTTGTAGTGTATTTGCCAATGTATTTGGTAAGGATAATACACCAACACCAATTGCAGCAGAAACAATTAACCCTCTTATTTGAACATTTGATACCTTAATATTCTTATTCATCCTTTTTCAACCTCATTCTTCGTTTGTTTTGGGGATTAGTAAAACCTGGTCGTAACCATAATCTTTGTACTGGTACCCTAACCAATGTATCTTTTAAATCACCTTCTTTTACACCAAGACCAGAATATGGAGATGTATATGGTACCCCAAAGCTATTTTGAACTAACAAATGACTAATCAAAATTATCAAGCCTATCATTGTTCCGTATAGCCCTAATATCCCTGCAAAGATTATTAAGGTAAATTTAATTAATCTTAAGGCTGCACTTAATTCATAAGAAGGTATTGTAAATGTTGCAATTGAAGTTACAGCTACGATAATTATCATCAACGGGCTAACAATTCCAGCCTCAACTGCAGCCTGACCAATGATTAAACCTCCAACTATTCCGACTGTAGTTCCAATGGGTCCTGATATTCTTGTACCTGCTTCCCTTAGTAGTTCCATGGTAATTTCCATAATCGTTGCTTCTACTACTGATGGGAAAGGTACATTAATTCTACTTGCTGCTAGATAGTAAATCAATTTTGTAGGCAAAAGTCCTGGATGATAAGCTGTAATAGATATATACAGAGCTGGAGATACGACAGCTAGAAATACAGATAATATCCTAATCAATCTAACAAATGAAGCTTCTGTCCAACGAGTATAGTAGTCCTCTGTGGATTGTAACAGTGTACCAATAGTTGCAGGCACTAACAAAACAAATGGGGAACCATCTACTATAATTCCTACTCTTCCCTCATATAGTGATGCTGCTATAGAGTCTGGTCTTTCTGTGCTTTCAACCTGGGGGAATGGGCTTAGATAATTGTCCTCAATCAAATTTTCTAATATAGAGGAATCAAGTATAGCATCAATATCAATATCATCTAGCCTTTTGTAAACTTCTTTCAGCAAATTTTTATCTACTATATCATCTATATAAAGAACTGCAACTGCAGTTTGAGATCTTCTACCAATTTTTTTAAGTTTAATTTTAAATCTTGTATCCTTTATTCTTCTTCTTATTAAAACTGTATTGGTTTTTAATATTTCCGTAAAACCATCTCTTGGACCCCTGATTACACTTTCTGTCTTGGGTTCATCTATACTTCGGCTAGGGCCGTCTCTAGTGCCAATAACAAGGCATCTATCAACACTTTCCATCAAAAGGATTGTATCTCCAGATAATAAATTGTTAATTATTTCGTCTATTTTATCTTCTTTTTTTATTTCAGCAGATGCTATTGCTTCCATTAAGATTTTATCAAATAAATTGTTATAGGATTCCTCAGTTTTAAAGGTATTTAAGTCATCTTTCCAAAAAAGAGCTTGAATAGTAGCATCTGAGAGAAATTCTTTGTTAGCCAATCCATCAACAAATATGATAATAATCTTTATCTTATTTTTGCCACCTATTTCAATTTCTCTAAAGACTATGTCGTCACAATCTTTTAATAATCCTTGTAGATGTGATACATTTTCTCTTAGATCATTTGTCAATTTTTCCATAAAAAAACCCCACCTTCTGGATTTATATTCTCCAAAGAGTGGGGAAGTTATACTAATCAATTCACAATGCACAATTCACAGTTCACAATTAAAAACATAATTAAGAATTAAGAATTAAAAGAAGAGATCGGGTAATGTTTATACTGATATATATTTCAAATCGTTATACAACTGTAAGCTTTAAAGTTCCTTTCTTTCAACTTCTTTTCAGCAAATAATAATTTTTCTTTATCATCAAATAGTCCAAATACCGTGGACCCGCTTCCGCTCATTAGGGCACCTAAAGAGCCATGTTTTATCATTATATCCTTTATTTCTTGTATTATTGGATAGTCTTCAATTATTGGCTTTTCCATCACATTTTTCATGTCCTTTGCTACTGCTTCTAAATCGTTGGCTTCCATATTGGATATTAGGGCATCTATATCTATTCTGTCATTATTAAAATCCAACCTACTATAGGCATAGGCTGTGGATATATCAATTCCAGGATTGCCTAATAGAATATGTTTCCCTACAAATGGTTTAAGCTTGGATAATTTTTCTCCAATACCTTGTGCCTTTGCAGTGCCTCCCATTATGCAAAATGGAATATCAGCCCCCAAAGTCCTTCCTATGTTCATCAATTCTTCCAATGATAGATTTAAATCCCAAAGGATATTAAGTGCCTTTAACGTAACTGCTCCATTGGAGCTGCCTCCTGCAAGTCCTGCTGCTATAGGAATTTGCTTATCTACCTTTATACGTATTCCTTTGTTGATACCTGTTATATCCTTTAATTTATCCCAGGTTTTATATATAAGATTATTGGAGTCCAGCGGCATCTCATTGTTATTGGACTCTATTATTATGCCTGATTTATGCTCAGAAAAAACAAGTGTATCTTTCAAATCTATTTGTTGCATTACGCTATTGATTTCGTGATAACCATCATTTCTTTTATACAACACATCAAGGGCTAAATTAATCTTCCCATAGGATTCCATAATTAGTTCTTTCATTTTACAACTCCTTGGACTTAAATTTAACCCTTATATTATATCATATTTTCTATTATATGCTTATACTCTCTACTTTTTTCTCTATAATTATTTTATCCCCAGGTGCTACTACCCTTGAAGGAAGATTGTTTGAGGTTACAATCTCATCTATTGTAGTATTGTATCTCTTTGCTATATCCCAAAGAACGTCTTCTTTTTGAACTATATATATAGTGATGCTTGGTTTATTTTTCTTATTGATTAATTCCCCTGTTTCTTTTACTTCTTTGATGGCATAAACTTTTCTATTTTTGCTCAGTAAAAGTTTAACTAAAATATTTCCTTCTATATCAAGATTATCTTTTCTTACAAATCCATTGATACTGTCCAATTTTACTTCTACATCAAAATTGGTATCATATGATAATTTCTCATCAATATCAGATCTAAACGGAAAATCATCCTTGAAGGAGTTTAATTCATTGGTCAATCTATCTATATATAGTACTTCTACTGTCAAATACCCATCTACTACTATATTGTCGTCTACATATTTATTTTCCACTATATTAGCTGTACCTAATACTTCGATTATATCCTTTGCATAAATTTCTGGGATTTCTATATTTAATTTTTGAGTATGGCTAATATCTTTTAGGTTTTCTTTTATGGATAATTCTTCTCTTTCTAAATGGATATTCTCTTTTGTGGAATATGCATCGATAATTAGTTCCCTTCGGTTATCTTCATAGGCTTTGCCTAGGACCTTAACCTTTACCTCTAAGTCAATTATCTTTCTTTCTCCTAAGTCATTGCCCATTACCTCATAGGATCCTTCTACTACTTGGAATTCTACTTCACCGGATAAGTCCTTGTGAGCTCCTGGCATATCTATGAAGTGATTGAATGGTATAGTACCTTTCTTGGAATGTACTGCATTTCCACCTGAATATATTAGGTTGTAATTGACTTCAGCCGAGGTGATGATCCTATCTTCTACTACCATTGACTCTACTTCTCTAACGGTGATATTTAAGCCTAGAATTTCGTCGATTTCATTTTCTTCTTCACCTAATTTTAAGGTTTCCTTGACCAATGCATAGGATATTTCTCTACCCCAGATTTCTTTATATGCAATTTCTTCTTTTAATGTCTGTAATGTATCATCACTACTTATTTCTTTTATTGCCGATATTGTTCTTATTTCTTCTACTTCACCTACTAGATTTACCAATGCCTTTAACAATACTTTTCTATCTTCAACTTCCCATTCGACATATTCTATCTTTGAATGTACTTTGCTTAGCATTTCTTCATTTATGCCTTGGATTTCGATTTCTTCTTTGAATTCTTTATTTACGTCTAATAGATGTACTCCTCCAACCTCTTCACTATCTTTATAAAGTAAATTGAATTTTGTTAGTCCATTTATTATAAGTTTGTCTTTAATCAGTTTAGTATTTAGAATGTCAACTTTCCCTTGTACCCAAAGAACCTTTGCTATATCTGGTTTAGATGCGCTTAGATAAACCTCTGCTTCTACTAAAGCTTGTGTATCATTTTTGCCTATTGCTTCTTCTACTTTGAATGACTCTTTTATAAGTTCAATTGTCATATATTTTCTCCCCCCTAATTTTTCCTTAATCCTCCTAGGAAATATATATGAGAGTGGGTATGACTTTATGATAAATGCAAAAAAATAACTGTACTTCTCTAGTAAACTAAAAAAGTACAGTCATCTTTATGATACATTTATTTCATTATCTATATCGTCTAATACAGTTACTTCTACCGTAGATGTCAAAACATCAGAATAGGTATATGATACCCTTCTAATACTATCGTATTGATTGCTAATTCGCACTACGAATAAATTGGGATAAGCAGATTCAAGTATTCCCTCACGTATGGTTGTCTTTTTTCTACCTTTGTTGGCTTTTAAGATTACTCTTTTGCCTATACATCCCTCCAAGTCCTTTCGAATCTTAGCTACACTATTCATCTCCAAGAAATAACCACCTTCCATAGAAAATCTCCCCGATACCCGGGGGCAGAAGGAGTGTTAGGGACACTCTACTATAGATTATAGCATATAGACAAATATTTGTCAAATAAATAATTTATTATACTATATTGCAATTAGCTTTGTCAATCAGAAAATATAATTTTCAATAAAATTTAATAATTATTATTTAATTCACAGTTCACAATTCACAGTTCACAATCGACTCGGAGAGTCGTCCTGAGACGGACAGTATATTACTGCTACCGAAGGATCTCCGTTTTTAGGTCTATCTTTAGGGTCTTAAAAGAGGAGATCCCTCGACAACCTACGGTGTCATTCCGACCAACGTGGAGGAATCTCCTGTTTTACTTTTTACCTATACAGATTAGAGATTCTTCGCAGGTTCAGAATGACTCCTGCAGTGATTTTGGGTCTTTTTTTATTTATACCCTAGTTTACTGCTTTCATAATTGTGATTTGTGCATTGTGAATTGTGAATTGCCTAAAGGTGCATTATCATTGATGCGATTGAAAAGTAAACCATAAGGCTCAATGCGTCAACTATTGTTGTAATAAGTGGACCTGCCATTATAGCTGGGTCAATGTTTAGCTTCTTAGCTAGTATTGGAAGCAAGCCTCCTACCAGCTTAGATGATACTACAGTTACTACCAATGTAACTGATACAGTTAACGCCACCCAAAACCCTACTTTATCAAGATATATGTTTTTAAGGAAATTAACAAAGGCTAATGCAACGCCAACTAATAAACTAATTCTAAATTCTTTCCACAATACTTTCCAACCATCATGTAATGTGATTTCACCTGTAGCCAGCCCACGTATAATAAGGGTGGAGGATTGGCTACCTGCATTTCCCCCTGTGTCCATCAACATAGGAATAAATGCAGTAAGTACTACCAATTGTTGTAATACATTTTCAAAATTAGTAATAATTTTTCCAGTGAAGGTTGCTGAGACCATAAGTATCAATAACCATGTTATTCTATGTTTTGCTAAATTAAATACGCTTGTTTCTAAATATGCTTCTTCTGATGGCGCCATAGCAGCCATCCTTTGAAAGTCTTCTGTAACTTCTTGTTCCATAACATCCATAATGTCATCAACTGTTATAATACCTGTTAACCTATTTTCCCCATCAACTACTGGTAAAGCTAGAAAACCATACTTTTTAAATACCCCTGCTACTGTCTCTTGATCATCATGGGTATTTACAGATATAACATCTGTTTCCATTAAGTCAGTGAGTAGTTCATCTTCTGGTGATACTACCAATGTTCTAAGGGATACTATACCTTCTAACTTTCTATTTTTATCTGTTATATAACAAGTATAGATGGTTTCCCTATTTAAGCCAACTTCTTTAATATGAGCTAGTGCTTCTTTTACTGTCATTGTCTTCTTAAGCTCAACATATTCAATTGTCATTATACTACCAGAAGAATCTGCTGGGTATTTTAAGAATTGATTTATAAGTTTTCTTTCGTCTTGAGTGGAGTTTTGTAATATTTTATTTACTACATTAGCTGGCATTTCTTCGATTAAGTCTATCATATCGTCAAAAAATAGCTCATCTAATATATACTTTAACTCCTTGTCAGTTACTGCATTGATAATATCCCTTTGTTGCTCTGTCGAAAAGTGTGCAAATACATCAACAGCTAAATCCTTTGGAAGCATTCTGAAGATTAGTAATGTAGTATTTTTGTCCAACGGGTCAAGTATTTCTGCTATATCTACTTCATTTGTTTCGGATAAAATCTTTTTTAACTGGATATATTTTTTTTGTTCAATTAATTCTAAAATTTGTGCTTGATCCATGGTTCTACCTCCGTTTCATATAAAATATTAAGTTGTTTGGAAGAACCATGTCAAAAAAGTGCAGACTATGGTTCTTACTTTTGTTATTAAATAATTGTCATTACAACAACTGGGCAAAGGGCCCGAATCCATAATCTCCACTCCTTTCATTTTTGGGTTATTTGTATCCACCCTTTATTATAACATAATAATAGGAGATTAATCAAAAAAAAGATAAGCATATGCCTATCTTTTTAACAACTTCCGCCACCTCTATCAGGTATTATTGTAAAACCTCTTCTTAGCCAATTGTCACTATAATCTACTGTAAACTTTCCGTAATTATCACGAAGAACATCTTCTACTAGGAAATTGAAATTATCTACCTTTATTTCTTCATCTCCATCTTTTAGCTCATCCAGAGCTATCCCAAAGGATGGACCGCCTCAACCATAGCCTGCAATGTAAATCCTTAATGATTTATCTGTTTTTTTGCTTTCAATAACTTTTTTCAATTCAACTTTTGCATTATCAGTTATATCTATTACCATTCTAGCATCTCCTTTCTTATACCTTATACCCACCAAGGGTATGTGTTAAACATATCATATATTAATTTATCCAATAAGTCAACATTTAAAACAATTAACAAAGAACAAAGAACAATTAACAATTAACAATCGAAAAAGGCGTAAGCCGTCATTCTGACTGTAAGGAAGAATCTCTATTATCTTTGATGTACATAATAACATAGGATTCTTCGCTAGGCTCAAAATGACAAACACTTCCGCTTTTAAAATTAAAAACCCCTAGGATATATTATATTCTAGGGGTTAAAAAAGGAGATTAATCATATCATCAAAATTGTATTTATTCTTCAAATGCAATTCTGAGAGTATAAATTTGATTTCCTCCTATTATGTCAGGATAATTATAATTACTAGAATTATTCTTGATCCTAGTTTTGTCTTCCTGAGTGAAACGAAGGAACCCTATTATCTTTGATGTACATAATAACATGGGATTCTTCACTACCGTTCAGAATGACAGCTACGCTAATAGTTATTCACTATTCACTCTTAGTTACTGTGTGCCCGACAGTAGAAATTTCCAAAATCATTGATTTTGTTAAATTTCACTGAGTGGGTATTCACTAAAAGTGTTTCTTACATCGCTCTTCCTGGCATTATGGCGTCTACTATACCTATTACGAGAGCACCAATAATT
>JAPXKQ010000055.1:0-14178 GCA_033809995.1 Tissierellaceae bacterium | reverse complement strand
CTCCTAATCAGCTCCTCTTTATATTTCATATATCTTTTTTATTATAAAATTAAAATAATGAAAAGTCATCCATACCTAGTATAAATCCAATAAAAGGTTATGTATAAATACATGAAGATTGTCTCTTGATATTCCTGATTCCTTCTTAATGTTATTTATTATACTGATCATGAGATATTCTCCTTACTATTGAATATTAATACCTTGACTATTGAATATTAATACCTTGATCTGCTATATGATACCAAGTATCTTCTTCCTTTTCTTAATCTCTCCAAAATATTGCATGCATATTTCTTCTATCTCTTCATCAAATGCTTGATTTCCTTTTTTATAGCCACTCTTACCTTTAGCACGAGCATCTACTATTCGATCATTAAAACTAAGTTTTAAAATATTAGGTATCGTAGATAAATTATCAGATTCAGCAATTATTTCCTGAACTTTAAGTGGCATTTGATCTCTATATTGATTTATTAGTAAAGTATAATCATTGCTATATCTACTATGTATAGGCATCTTAAATGTATTATTGATTGATGATATAGCACAAATATCTTGGTTAATCACAAGCATTTTCTTTGTAGTTAATGTATTAATGATCTCTGTTTGAATGCGAATATCCTGGCCACTATCTATTATTACTACATCATAGATGGAATTTAGGAATATTAAGAACTTATCTATACTATTACTATCAATATCCTCTACTTTACCGCAAAAAATATGATAAGGATTATCTATGTATGCACTTTCTTGTATATCCTCTATATCTGCAAAAATTCCTTGCTTAACTTTCTTAAATAGCTCGTTTAATTCACCTTCACTTTCAAGATCAAAAATTACTTCTAGATCATTCTTATTGTCTAAGGAGACTAAAGCTACAGTCCTTCCTTGCTTTGCCATACAATCGCATAAAGCCATAGCAACAGCTGTTTTTCCAGTGCTTGCAGTCGATAGTAGTGCTATGTTTACACTACCCATACTTCTATTAGTAGGTATTTCCTTAACTACTTCTACTTCTTTAACTACTTCTTTAACTACTTCTACTTCTTTTATAACTTCCTTTTCTACTATTAGCCCTAACTCTCTTTTTTCTTCCTCTGAAAGAGTATCTAATATATTTTTTAAATTATTTATCGAACCTGAAGCTAGTTCTTTTTTGATAATATCTTGAATTATGGCTTTGTTCTGTACAGAAGAGGATAAAAGAACTGCTTTAAGGGTACTTTTATCTATAATATGAATTAGTTTCTCAAAGATTTCTGACAGCTCTTCTTTATTTTTAGATGAATTAAGAAGAGTTACTATTTCCTCAGTTGTTTGTGGTAATTCTCTTTTAATAACTTCTTTTTCTACCTCTTTTACTACTTCTTTTACTACCTCTACCTCGTTTATTAGCCCAAGTTCTCTTTTTTCATCTATTGATAAACTATCTATAAGGTTTCTAATGTTATTAATTGATTGATCCTCTACATCCAATCCAGCATTTGTAAGTATTACTTCTTGAATAGTTCCTTTTTGATCTTCTGGCAAAGACGTAATAATTTCTTTAAGAGTTTCTTTATCAACTATATTCATTAATTTTTCATATAATACAGAAACCTCATCTTTATTTTCAGATGCTAATAAATCTATAATCTCTTGAGCGGATTTTGGTAATTCTTTTTTGATAACTTCTTTTTCTACTTCTTTAACTACTTCTACTTCTTTAACTACTTCTACTTCCTTTATTACTTCTACTTCTTTTATTACTTCCTTTTCAACTACTAGACCTAACTCTATTTTTTCTTCTTCTGATAAGTTGCTTAAGATCTTTTGCATGTTTTTAGTATCTACTTTTTGATCTTTATTCTTCCTACCCATGATACCTTGCAAGATAGATTTTTTCTGATTAGGTAGTCCTGCCAGAATCCTTTTCATCTTATCCTTATCTATATCTATCCCCTGTGCAAGTTTTTCAAATAATGCTAATATCTCCTCTTCATTGTTCGATTTAATGAGCAAATCAATTATTTCTTCAGGTGTAGTTGGTAGCTTTGAAAAGTCATATGATTTTTCTCCATCTTCACTGATCACCTTAAATTTGTCAGGTCTCCATTTCATGTATTCTTCTGGAGTTATTTCATTTTCTAACTTATCTAAAATTACTTGTTGATTAATCTTATTTCCGTAAATAAATCTATGTATTCCTATATTAAGAAGTTCATTAAAAAATTCGTCTCCTTTTTGTTTTTCACCT
The DNA here is from genome assembly GCA_033809995.1 of Tissierellaceae bacterium. Classification (GTDB taxonomy): domain Bacteria; phylum Bacillota; class Clostridia; order Tissierellales; family Tissierellaceae; genus Paratissierella. The sequence goes on along the minus strand of JAPXKQ010000055.1, from coordinate 11,936 downwards.
TTTGCGTATACCACAATAGTAAGTGATGGTATCTCTGTGATAATATCTCTTATTTCCTCTATAAGTGATCTAACTGTAGGCAGCTTTTCTCCTATTAATAAAATGTGAATATTATTTTCTTTTAAACGATTAATTAATACTTCTGCTGAATATTGATCTATATCATAAAAATCATATAAACCTTGAAGTTCTTCTCTTATAAATGTATCAAATCGTTTATTCCCTGACGCTAATAATATCTTTTTTTTCGGTTTTTCCTTTGGCTTTACTTCCTGGGTTACTTTCCCTTCCAGAGCATCTAAAATTGTTTTTCTAGTAATTTCATTACCATAAATGAATCTACGAATTCCTATATTAAGAAGGTCATTCAAAAACTTATCATCTTTTTGTTTTTCGCCTTTTGCATATACTATAATAGTTAATTTTGGTATTTCGGCAATAATATCTTTTATTTCTTCTATCAATGGTCTAACTGTAGGCAGCTTTTCTCCTATTAATAAAATTGGAATATTATCTTCTTTTAAATGCTTAATTAATACTTCTGCTGAATATTGATTTGTATTTGAATATTGATTTATACTATAAAAATCATATAAATCTTGAAGCTCTTCTTTTATAAATGCATCAAATCGCTTATACCCTGATGCTAATAATACTTTCTTCTTCAATATTTCTTCCTCCCTATATGTAAATTATTCAGCTAAAATTTCATTAATAATTTCTGAAGTCACTCCATCAACTAGCCATATTTCTGTGATGTTAAAGCCTGGATACCTCTTTTCTATTTCATGTTTGGCTAATACACTACTTATATCCTTGCAAACAATTATTTCTCTAGTATCTATATTTATTTCTTTATAAAAAAAGTTGGACAAGTGATTGATTAAATTTGTATTTAACTTTTTAATAGCTTGTATATCTAAACTATCTTTACTTATCACTTCCCTCTTGAGTAATCTCGTTAAGCATTCAGCACTTTCATCTTCTGTTATATATTTCTCACGTCTTGCGACTTGTATATAGTACTCTTTAATTCCTCGTTTAGTTTGTTCTTGTATATACCCCTTTAATAATTCGTTTTGACTTTTAGTAATATATCCATTCTCTACTAAGAAATTCTTATTTTGATTTACTACTGACATTTTTACAATAATATCTGCAGTTTTGTTATAAATTGTTTGTTCTAAGTTTATTTCTTTAATGGATTCTTTTTTCTTATTGAATAAACTAAATATTCCTTTTTTAGGCTTGTCTTTTTTTTCGTTGCTGCCTACAGGAATTACGGGTTTACTAAATTCTTTCTTAGCCTTTTTTGTTGATTTGAATGATTGAGATTGTATAGCTGCTTGTTTTTTTACATTTTCAGATTGAATATCTTCTAGTTGAACATCCTCTGATTGTGTATCCTCTATTTGAACATCCTCTATTTGAATGTCCTCTATTTGAACATCCTCTATTTGAACATCCTCTATTTGTATATCTTCTATTTGAACATCTTCTATTTGAATGTCCTCTAGTTGAACATCCTCTGATGGTATATCCTCTAGTTGAACATCCTCTAATTGTATATCTTCTATTTGTATCTCTTGTACTTGTATATCCTCTGATGGTGTAACTTGTGATGTGCTCTCTAATTGTTTATTTTTAGCCTTAACTTTTTCTTTTTTACTAAAGGCAGAAAAAAGAGAGCTGAATTTTTTCTTAGTAGGTTGATTTTCCTCAGCTTGAATACCTTCATTGAATGATTGAGGTTTTTCATCTTCTTTTTGATTATCTTCTTTTTGATTATAGTCATCATCATAATAATAATCATCATCTTCATCATCATCAAAGTTGTAAAAGACACGTAGTGGTTTTTCTGTTTCCTGATATTCGCTCAACCTGAACCCTCCTTTTTCTTCCTAATTAAATAATTCGTATACTACGGTAAATTCATGTGTAAATTCTCGTTTTGGTACTATGGATTTTATAAATGGTACATGAAAATTAAAATCATATGTAACCTTGAAATCTACTGTATATGAAGGATATACTGAGTAATCCCATAGTCTATCCCCTGTATCATTGGTATTAAATGTATTATCATTTCCTGAAGCTCCAAATAACCTATTTTCAGTTGTAAGATCATGCATTTCATATTGCATATTTGTGATTTCAAATCGTGGATTCGTAAATGTATATATAGTTCCTTTACTTTCACTTAAAAGTTTATCTAAATCAGCTGTAGCCATTATCTTATACTTTTCTAATAATTTATCCTTATCAAGATAAGGAAGTCCCATGTTGGAAGGTATTATTCCATTTGCAAATTCATTTCTTAAGTAGGTTGAAACGTCATACGTTTGAGAATATGTACCTAACCAGTTTAAATAATTATTATATGAGCTAGACATGGCACCACCATTCATATATAAAGATATGTTGGCTTCATTTTCAAAACTTCTTACCGCTGTTCTCGCTGATATTTCAGTATATGTTTTCATTACAGCAAAAGTTTGCATTGCTTGTTCTATAGTAACACTGCTTAATACAACGGTTATGCCTATTATTGTTATTACAAAAAATTTAAGTGCACCTTTTAACATGTTCATACCTTATCCATTCCTATCTGTCCCTATAATATTTAATTCCAGTTACTTCATGTGCCTCAACGATTGGAACTTTAATTGTATGTGTACCAAATATTACTAATTTAGCATTGAAATATCCTGTTATTTTTAAGGGAATTTGTGTGTTTTGTTGAGGAGCAGTAGCTTTTGCAGTATATGGAATTTGTATTGCATCACTTTCGAAAACTAAGTATTTTGTATCTGCAGTAATTTTGTTAAGTTTCTCTACCTGCCTTTGATACATAGTTTTTCCTCCATATAAAATTGTGTTATCTAAACAATTATCTTCTGCTACAACTCTTGCCACGTCTGTATAAACTTGTGCAACTGCTCTAGTTGCCTTAAAGTAATAATTAATAACTATAGTAAGCTGAAGTAATGTGAACAATATTAGCATCTTAACAGTAACTTTTAAAACTGATTTAAGCACAATTATCTCCTTCCATCTTCTTTAAACTATTCCTTCTTAAATGAAACAACGTGCATAGTATTAAGAGTTTAATGGTGAATTTAAAAATACTCTTTAAAGTGATTTTTAAATTGGATTTACGCATGATTATCTCCTCTCATCATTTTGAATAACCTCTTCTTTAAAGGTAAAGAAGAGGTTATTAATGATATCTTACTTAACTACGGAAGTAAATCAAATGGTGTTACTCCTACATTTGTACATCCTTGTTTCCAAATGTTATTTATGGCCCCTTTCGCAGCTCCCGGATCTTTAACAACATTTACTACCACACCTAAGATCATTGCAAATGCCACAAATGCTAATAATTTTTTTAACCACTTCATTATTTATTCCTCCTTTTAATATGTATGTTTTTATTTAGTAAATAAAGGTAAAAATACATTTGTTGTTGAGTAAACAACATATCCTATTGTTATTTCAGCCAATATAATATAAACAATGTATTGGCAAAAAGCAGATTGCTTTTTCTTGTTTTTTAACACCTCCCTCATGTTATCAATTTTTTCTTTACGGAGTTCATTCTTAAAGTTGGTTAAATTTGAGCCTATTGACTCCCCGTATTTTCCTGAAATGATACAGTTCATGATTGAACAAAAGCGGTAGACATGTGGAATTCTATAATTTCTTTTTAAATTTTTTAATGCATCAGCTTCACTTACTTTACAGTCTACACAAAAGTTTCTTATGAGCTGTTCCATTTCTTTGCCAGCACGTGGAAGATATGATTCTGCTATATTTTTAAGCCTCATATTTCTGTTCTCTTTATGTCTTAGTTGATAAAAGAATACTGAATAAAAGTCAGCAAATTCTTTTTTTATCTCAACATTCTTTTTTGCAACTATTTCTTCTAGCACAAAATTGGGAGAAATATAGAGGACTGGCAATAACAATAATAATAATAAAAACTTTAATTCAATGGTCGCTAATATGGCTATTACAAAAAATCCTAGTGTAGCTAATAAGCATTTTAAAAGATATAGATGCTTAAACGTTACTTTTACACCAAAAATTGTTTTATTCAGCCTTGTAGCATAATAACTTAATGTATCTATTTGTCTTTGATTAGGCTGTAATAAGCTGCTTTGATTAGAAAAGAGATCATACAATAGATCTGTGATTTTAGTAAACTTTCTTCTTCTAACTAATTGTTTAGCTTTCTTCTTATTCTCTTTGTTTAAAGAGTTCAAGGTTCTTTGGCTATCGAATGATTTACCTAAATTTGCTTTGATTATTTTATAAATTATAGCAATAACAAGTGTTAAAATCGTTACTGTTAAGATAAAACTCAATGACAATGTAAGTCTCCCTCCTTTCTAATCCTTTCTAATATCAACCCTAAGATACTGCATCCATGCGAATGATCCTATAATAAGAATAAAGTTAGCAACTATAATTCCTTTATATATTGCACTTTGAGCTATAGCTTCAAATAATCCTTTAGTTGTTATAAGGTAAAACAACGCTAAAACTCCTAGTAATCCTATAGCTATCAAATATTCATTATTTACTGCTGTAAAAAACCTATTTTTTTCAGCATTTATTGCTCTTGTCTCAGAATTATAGTCTATATTATCAAGGAAAATGTCTTTCATACCTTCAGTTTCATTTTCTTCAAATTGAATAGCCTTTTTTGCAAAATCAGTAAATGTGTCTCCTAATGTCTCATTTAATTCTGTCATGGCATGCCTAAAGCTATAATTATGTTTTGTTACCTTTACTATGAATATCTCAAAATGTTCTCTAATGAGTGGATTAATTAAATCTACATTTTCAGTGATCGAAGCAAGTACTCCTCTTTCAATATTGTTGATAAGTAAATCTATCGTATCCATAATGGCATTTTCTCTTTCTTCATGCCCATTTCGAGATATCATATAGAGAATTGATATAGATAAAACAAACCATAGAATAAACGAGCTTATTAATAAAAATACAGAATTGAGTAAAATACCTATAGGCATGGCTATTACGAAACATATAAATGCGATTAAACTTGTTAGTCCTTCTACTGTCGCATATTCCCTGATATCTAAATCCACGATAATTGAGTTAACTATTTTATAATAAAAAGAATCATGAAAAGATTTCTTAGTAGTTAAAACTTTTGCTTGTTGCGTTTTGTTCATCGTCTTAAAATTAAAATTTCCTACTTTATAAAATGCGTATTGTAGTAAGTTATATAATGTCTTGAAATAGTTAACTTTAAATATCCTAAGAACTATATAAATCGTGCATCCTATTGCACAATAACTAAGAAAGTTCCTTAGCATTTTCGTACCTCACTTCCTTTATTACACGCTCTCTCTCTCCTTCAGGTAATTTTATTTTATTGATATCAGAACGAGGAATGGCTGCTTTTAGTAACTTATCTTCTAATTCAGGTGATATATTATTAAGTTGTACGAAATCTCCTGTAATACGTTTATTACCATCCACTAAGACAGTATCTTTAATTCTAAATTTAAAAAGAGGATTAATTATATACTCGTTTTTCGTTCTATCATAACCCTTAACTTCTGTTATTTTTAAGATCTTTCTAGTGCCATCCCCTAATCTTTCAATATGTATAATAATAGGTAAAAACTCGCACACCATTTCTCTTGCAATATAAATATCTATTCTTCTGTGACTAGACATTTCTAGTGCAAATCTATCTAGTGCTCCTATATCAGATCCCGCATGAAAAGTTGTCGTGAAAACGTGCCCTGTTTGAGCCGCATTAGACGCTGCACCAAACTCACTACTTCTACGTATTTCTCCTAAACATAGATTATCTGGCGAATTTCTTAATGAGTGGACTATCATATTGTATACAGTAGCACTATTATGATTATCAGGATCTGCTGTATCATCTGCTTCCCAATATATTGCATTGTTTACCATAACACCGTCTACTATTTTTCTTTTATTAATTTCTGCTGGATCTTGAATGAAAATTGTCCTATGTCTATCATCAAAATTTGAAGCTATAAAGTCTAATATAGTTGACTTACCTGATCCTGTAGAACCAACAACTGCCACAGGTACAAGTGATCTTGCAAAAAGCTTTATTGTGTCAGACATTTCTTTGCAAAATGTATTGTTTTTAATAAAGTCCTCTTCTGAGAATGATTGAGCTGTAGGAATACGTATTGTTGCAGTTGGCCATGTTACTGTTGGTTCTGTTGGATGAGCTGCGAAAACAGATGGATGTGTTGCTGATACTCTATATCCTTGAATGGTTCTTGCATTTACTAGTGGTTCATTTTGCTTTAACCTTTTTTCATCATACATCATAATGCTATTTAAAAAATCCATGGACTCTTGTGGATTTCTAAAATTAATAGCGTTTCCCTCTTCATCCCTATATATTTCATAGCCATTACCACGATCATAAAATATTACTGGTCCATTCAGCTGTATTTCTTGTACCTTTGGATTTTCTTTTAGTGGTGTTAATATTCCCCAATTTAAAATATGATCTTCTAAGTCTTTTATTAGGCTTTCAATAAGTAATTCATTATTGCTTGTGTACCCTATAACATGCGGTTTTTTCTCACGTATAAAGCTATCTATGATGTCTTTTGCTATTTTTTGATGATCTGCCTCTGCAATAGATACTTTTAGCTGCTCTTCTTTAATCTTTTTTAAGATTTTTTCTTTACATTCTTCGAAAGAAAGTTCTGTACGATCTGCTATATTCTCTAAATTTGTTTTGTCTTTCATTCGACGATAATTATCAAGAGTTAGCACTTTCTTCGCCTCCTATTCCGTTAAGAATTTCCCTTATTAGAAAATCTACACACTCACAATAAGCCTTTGTAGTCTTAGTATTTCCTATGCTAGATAGAAACGATGTATAGTTAAGTGTTTGCTCATGGAACTCTTTAACATAAGGAACTTCCATAAGAACGTGAAAAGAAGGATGTTGCTTTTCTATAGTGCTTTTAATAGAATAGCCTGGTGGCATGAACCCTATAATAATACTGTTAAATTTATACTCAAATCCTGCTTCTGCAAACAACTCTCTTATTTTTAATTGCTTACTTATATTTTCAAAATTAAAGTTCCACATACTATATATTACGTTTGAAATATTCACTGCACTTAATACTGGCTCCATGTGAGGAGCATTCGGTATATCTATAAGAACCACATCAAAATATTCTTTTGCCTCTAAAAATAGCTTATTTATGCTATCAAAATCTAAATTAAATATATCCTTATAGCCTGTCTGAAGCCCAAATCCTAAGATCTTCAAGTTCTCATTAGGCGTGCTTACTAGACAATTTTTTATAGGTAATGTACTATTCATTAACCTACTCATAATTGAGTTGTTGCATGTTTTTTGCGTTTCTTCACACCCTATAAACTTGTTAATATAAAAGCTACTCAGTGGATCAGCGTCTATTATACAAACCTTAATATCTTCTTTTGCAAGTAAAGTAGCTGTTTCAAGGATTAAAGTAGATGAACCTGATCCACCACTCATTTTATAAAATCCGTAAACATTTCCTAAGATGTCAAGTTTTATATCTTCGTCCTTTTCTCCCTCTGATAGAATTTTCAATAGGTCTTTTACTATTTGCACTCACTTTGCCTCCTATCTTAGTTTGCACTTCCTGAATTACTGTTTGTATTTGTTATAGTCTGTAACTCATGATCGTTAATACTCTTAGATATTTCTCTTGATATATCTTTAAATTGATCCAAAATAATAGATCCTTCTTCTCTATATAACAATCCGATTGTATATGTAATTCCTGGCAATTTTTTAGCCTTAGCAAATTGAGCAAACTGTTTATCATCAACTTCTAAAAGCATTGAGGCAGGCATGACGTTACTTAAAAAGCTAGTATCTTTTAATACTTCTTCTCTTTCTGCAATAGACATTTGTAATAAATCATAATAATAGTCATAAATACTGTTACCACTATTATTTAAAAGGTCTATAACCTTAATTTGGTCAAATAAGGTTTCTTGCATTGCTTTACTTTCTACATTTGCAAATTCTGCATAGTCGGTAACTTCTTTGCCATCATATGCTATGTCAATTCTTACATTATCGCCAGGCGTTAGAATGTTTCCAAATGCTTCTTTACTGTTGTATGGTAAAGTAATTAATATTTTGTCCTTATCAACTTCACTCATCCAAGGATTTTTAGCTGGTTTTGTATCTGTATAGGAATCTTCAAATATATATCCTTTTCCTCTAATAAAATATGTAGCGTATTTATTAATGCATTGATCTTTGTTTTCCCATAAAATGATATCCTGATTATTATTCCATTCAGATTTTCTCATATTATATTTTTCTACATTCTCTTCTGTAATAACTTGATTAGCATATATACTATCCCTTACACGTATAACCTCAACAGTTTCGTCTGCACTTTTATTTAAATAATATAAAGCTCCTAGTGTTACAAAGAGAAATGCTGCTGCTGATATATTGATTAAAATACTTCTGATAAATGCACTTCGATTCGTTAGTTTACCAACCTTTTTTTTCATATTTCTTTCCCTTCCTTAAAATTACTTGAATAATTAGGCTACAGATTGTAGCCTAATTATTAATTATTAATTTCTATCGTCATATAACGTTCCACGTACATTAAATAAAAACGGTGCAAACATCTGCTTGTATTCTGACACTTTCTCTCCATTTACTGTTAGTTCTTTTGAATATAATGCTAATGTAATACCATGTTTATTTGCAGGGATATTACCTACTGCTTTTGCTAATGTATTATAGCTATCTCCACCATTTCTAATAAAGTTAACCTGACTTGCTCCTACAAATGTTGTAGTAATGATAGTTTCTTGTTTTATCACTTCTATACCATTATCAAACTTTTCTATATACCAATCTTTTTTCTCTAACTGAGCATCTATACGTTGTTTAGTTTGTGACATAGCTGCAATGTTGGCAGGAATATTATTTACTGAAATAGTAGTCTTTGTTGTAGCTGCACTTGTAGCATTGAATGAAGTAAATTCTCCTATCCTTGACTTCGCTGTATTATCCCCACCTTTCTTATATGGGTTTGTAACTTTCCATTCAGATGGATAAGATTCTTTAAAGCTTTCAGGTAAGTTAGTAACTATGTTGTAAGATGATTTTTGCTTTAATTGATTTACTAGATTTTCATGTTGCTTTATCCTGTTATTACGTTCAGTCGTTGCACCTTCGACATACCCTTCTGCTGGTACATGGATATAAGATGTAACTTTTATTTTCACTGGCTGATTTGCTGATACTTTATATGTATAGCCACCTTTTAGGTTTTGATTTCCTTTATCTTTAGCATCACGTGACCATGGAGCTTCTACTTTGATTGGTGTTTCATTGGTAGGATCTAAAATTTCTACCTGGAATATGTCTATAGGCATAAAGTTACGTTGCTGTTTACCTAATACCCATGTATCAATTCCACTAGTATACATTTTATAAGTTGGATAAAATTTTATAGGTTCTTTTGGAGATTGTATAATTGTTATAACTTTATCTGTTTTGCCTACTACTTGTGTTTTTTCTACTTTAGATTCTCTTTCTGCAACAGGTAGAGTTTTCGCAATATAAGTTGGTTCTGCAATTACCGTCCCTGGATAAACATTAGTTGTGTAATCTGAAGGAGAAATTATTCCTGTCTTCTCAATTAAAGTTCCGTTACCACATCCGCTATGAATTTTATAAATAATGTATTCCATTCCATGCGGAGTTGTATGATTTCCTGGGCTTGCAAGTGATATACTAATTGGTACTTCTCCGCCCGTATTAGTATAATGTCCAGTTGGTTTTAATCCTTCTGTGAAGGATCCCATTAAATCGCCACTTTGTAAATATTCTTTAGCAGCTGCATTTTGCGTTGCCATATATTTTGCAAAAGTTGGATAGCATTTATCTACTCCATATCGATGGGATACAAATTCTAAGTCTGGAGTTACACGAATTTCAAAAGAACCACCGGATGCATGTGCTGGTACTATAAACTTTGTTAAATTATGTTTACCCATAATTGATGCAAACACATATTTATCAAAAGGCTTGAATACTGATTGACTATAATTATCATTCCAGTCAAATAAGTTTTGTCCATATTGTATCTTAGTTTTTATTGTACATTCATGATTACCAGGACAATATAGTTTCCCTTTATCATCTTTTTCACATCCATCACAAGAATATCTATGTGTACTATCTTCCACTTCTGGTAATGGTGTTACGTTTTCAACTTGTGGGGTAAAGGTTAAAAATCTAAATTTCTTTGTTAAATGCTGGGCAGGTATAATATATTCTGCTCCCTCAATATCTTTTGGTTTTTCTAGTTCGTATTCTACGCGTACAATGTGATCTTTAAGATGATCTCCTGTATTTAAAATTACTTTATTTCCAGGTGTTACGTTAATATCTTCCTCTGTCATTACTGGCGGATTGCCTTTAGTTTCTGCAATATCTACGTTTGGATCTTTATCTAATTTGTAGCTAATTTGTACTGCTTTATATACATCTTTATCTTGCTTAATTGTTTCTGGAACAGTGTATTCAGGTGCTGGATCAACAATTTTTCGATCTAATAATTCTCCATCATCCTTGTTATATGATAAAACTGTTATTCCACCTATTGGCTTATAAGATGCTCTTATTACCGGTTGTTCAACATCTGCATTTACTGTTATAAGTCTATTTTCAGAAACTTTAATGTCTTTTTCATTCATAACACCTTTGCCGGCTTTAACATCTGCTAAAGTTTCAATTTTGTCTGTTTTAATATCTCGTTTTTCTCTATATGAGGATTCTTCAAATTCATACTTTCTGCCATCTATTTCAAGGGTTTCGTCAAACTCATATACTTTTTTGCCACCTTGATTTTTTGACTTTGCTTCTAATAATGGTTTTCCTGTTGTTTTATCATAGGCAACCACGTCTAATGCTTCAGGTTCATAAAACACGTATACTGTACTTCCAAATGGATTAAAAGCACTATTTGTTCTCTCATTTTCTTCTTTGTATGGATCTACATCTACTTTATTAAATTCTCCAACTACTCCTGGATTTGTCCAAGGGAAGTTTTTATAATCATCAATAGCTTGTTTTAATCGGCTATGAATATATAATTCATGTCCTCTGCCACCTTTTACTAATAATTCAAATTGCTTTTCCATTGAATAGTCTTTTGTTTCAGGTAGCCCTGTCCAAGGATACATTGTGGAATACTTCGCTGTATATACAATGCCATCTTTCTCAAATTTTGTAGGGAATTTTACTGTTCCTAAAGTAGCAGGGTTATTCGATCTAAATCTAGGTGATAGTTCCTTAAATTCTAATCTTTTACCTGTGCTTATGTCATAATAGGAAATAACATTTTGTCCTTCTAGCCAAATCCATGTATGAATATTAAAATATTTAATCATAGAGCCTGCAAATGCTCCCAATCCATTACCTCTCATAAGATCTTGCATATGTGCAAGGTTTATTGCTGGACCACGTTTAATACCTTGATAAGAAACACCTGTAATACCACTAATATACAGTTTAATCTTTCCATCACTCTGGATCATGCTTTTATCAAACTTTGTTCCTTTTTTCATGAACGCACTATATATATCTTTTTTATTCATTCGGAAATCTGCATAGTTAAATCCGTTTATTACACTCTCACTACTTGTTGTGATGAATTCTGATCCATCCATTAATGGTGAGCCTACTACTCCCCACTTTTCTGATCTATGGATATCTCTACTTCCAATAATATATTGATCTTCTGGAAGGTTGGTTGGTGCAAATGTATTTTTAGTATAAATTGCCCAGCCTACTGTTCTGTAATATGTTTCTGTCCGCCTAGCTTTAGCTACTACTTTAATAACTATAAGGT
>JAPXKQ010000054.1:0-15351 GCA_033809995.1 Tissierellaceae bacterium | reverse complement strand
TTTTCAATCCAAGTATATTGGCTTTCAGGTGAAACAATTCTTACTATCAGCTTAATTGTTATGTTATTCTGTAATTCAGCAATGATGTCAATTGGCATTTCTCGTTCCGTAGAATACTGAACCTCAATACCTAATTTTATTAATTCTTCTGCAATAATTTTTACACCTTCATTGTGCTTATAGTTGATCATTTATTATCCCACTCCTAATTATTTTATTTATTTCAAATACTTGAAAATATCTGCCCATTTTAATATTTTCAAACATTTCTTCTTTGAATAATGAGTCCATAACTTGCCTCCCAAACGTTTTCACTAATAATTATATTCCAAATTTCTTCATTTTTCAACAACAAAAGTTATTATTATGTCAAAACTTTGGAATACAAGAACCTTACATATATATATATAGACATCCTTAAATAGCCTTTGTCAGCTTTTACTTGACCAAAATAATATGGTTCGGGTTAATATTTAAATAATAATTGAAATAGTGTAAAATGTTCCAAATTATGTTATAATGTCAATATAATTAATTTAGAAAAGCATTTTTATGTAATATTCTTATAAGGATGGTGCCACATATGAGAATTGTTAACTTTAATGATGTTAAAGCAATTTTTGAAAGTCATAGCATTTGGTCTGATGGTCATGAAATCTATTGGTACCAAAGAGCGTGGGAATGTTTAGAAAAAGGGAATCTTGCTGCATACTCTAACTATTATGAACGAGTCATTGTTTATATACGTGCATTTACTCTTATAATGATATACGGGGAATTTTGTGAACTTGCATTAGATGAAATGTATTCATATGAATTTTTTAGAGATGATGTTGAAGATGTACTTTCTGATTTTACAGTAGGGCAACTTATAATGAAATTCCAATATGAATTTAGCAAATTACCACATCACAGCTGTGAAATTAAATTTTATAATAATGACGATATAGACTCTGTGTTTTTTGACCTTATTTCGGAAGAAAGACATAGAGTTTTTAATGCAATAGAAGATAACATTAGCATTAGCAGATTACTTGCTAAAGAATTAATATTTGCTGCTATGTCTATAACAGCAGTTATACCATTTAAAAATGTGGAAGAAGAGATTCCTGAAGAAATCAATAGTTATGAAGATTATCTTTCCGTTTGTGAAAGGTACCATGATAATATATCTGAATTAATAGATGAATATGATGAAGTCTATAGTTGGTTGCTTGAAGGAACATATAAGATTTAATTAAATGAAGGTGGTTATATGAATTATGAAGTATTAGAAAAAATATTAGATTTTTGCTCTATTACAGATTTTGAAAGCAGAAAAAGCGCTATTAAAGACTACTTATTTATGGAAAATTCAGTAATTAATTATGTACAGCAGTTAATTGATGACACAGAAATAGAAAATGATAAGTTAAATTTAATAGAACATAAGAATTTGATTAAAACATACCAAATGCAAGGAATTTCAGCTTTGGATTATTTTGTTTCGCCATATCAGATAGAATTTTGTTTTACTAAGTTTTGTTTTGGATTTTACGAAATTAAAGCAAGAAAAGATTATTTACTAAAGCACCCATTCTTAATGGATGAAAAATCAATTAAATATATAAATGGTTATATTGATAAACTAAAGGTAGCAGACACATACATTGTAAAATACAGGTATTTTAGAAATCTATTAAAAGCTTGTAGAATATTAGGGATAAATGAGGCCTTTGAAGATTTTGACACGCCTGACATTAAGTATATTAATGTTTTTAATGGATTGCTTAAAACAGAACGAATTATAGATTTAACTACAATTGCAGCAGATTATAAAGACATTGTCTATTCAAGGTACATGAGAAATGTTTTGCATAGTTATCAAGCAAAATTTGAAAAGGACCAAAGGATGCGTGATTCATTAACAGCTTTTTGGGATACCATATCAGCACTACAGGCAATAAAAAAACAGGTTTGGTTTTGGGAGTAGCAAGAATTCTGCCTAACTCTCCTACCGACACGCTTGAAACTGTCATGTTTTTTCATTAGATTTTCTATAATAACACCTAATGCAATAGGCTTTTTAACCTTAAAATCGCACAGCTTTAATAATTTGTTATATGTTTTTCTATCTGTTGCTTTTATATATTCTACTATTATCATTAGGTTTGTCCTCCTTGAAATAAGTCTCCCCACCCCTCACCCTATGCGGTTTCATGTTTCCGCATCCACACAATTAAAAAAAGAACCCAGTAAAGAGTTCTTATATAACTTTATTATATTTTAAATTTTCTAACCAATATTCCAGGTATCAAGATACGTCATAGGACAACCCGCTTTCCAATTTTCTTTTATTGCTTGATACATGTCAAGAACATATTCCTTATCTTCTGAAGCATCTTTACCGACATAGTCATTGCCCGCATCGAAAGATTCCAGACGAAAAGCTACACCTTCCAGTTTTTCAGCTCCCACAATATCTTGAGATAAGTACACTTTCCCACTTTTTGAAACCCTTATTTGATTATGATGCCGGTCATCTCCATCTGCTATTAACTGAGTAAAATCCTCAATAGTCATTGTTTCTATGTCATACATTTTCCCCATTTTTATACCTCCACAGTAGAATATTTTACCAATATTATACCAAGGAAAACTCTTGCCTGCAACCATAAAAGAAGAACCCTATTTAGAGTTCTTAATATTTCTTCAACTGTTTAAATATTTCTTTTATGTCATCAGCATTATTTCTTATATTGGTTGTCTTTAAATGAATTTGCTCCTTTTTATCGTTAACTATGTATGTGTCAATTTCGTTAGCATCTTGTAAGATAGTCTTTACCTTCTCTAAGATCTCTTCTAACAGGTCCATAGCATAACCCCTTTATTCTAATCATAACATGGTAAACATTTCCTGTCCACGATATATGTCAAAATATTACAAAAGGCACCGCAGTCAGCAAGCAGTGTCTTGTTATATTGGATTTAATTAATAAAGCCTTGAATATAAACGAATTTTAATATATTCAAGGCTATATTACTAATTAAAATAAAGAGTTTTTACATAATCGCCTAAACGCGTTGCTTCATTCTGTGTTATATCTTTAGGGATTTTAATTGTTGCAACCTTATCCAATCTTATAGGATAGTCAAATACAAGATATTCATCTTCTTCTGTATTATTGTTAATTAATTTAGATGGTTCATCTCCAATATAAGATAATATATCATCAATGTGATGGCTGAGGTCTGCCAATGTACGTGGAGCCCTTAATGACCCCCTCACTGATTCTGGAATATCTTCTCTTCTTACAGGACCCTTAATCCACTGTACTTGCCTTTGATGAGGATACCCTTCAGTATCGCTTGACTTTGTCATATCATAACAGTAACCACTTGTAACTTTACAAAAGTAAATATCTTTGTCGTTGGGAACAACTAATATATCACCTACTCTTATTTCATTAACAAATCTGTCAATTGTTCCAGCTGCAATACCAATCTGAGTTATCGTATCATTTGGAAAATGTTTAGGAAGCTCAGAATTAAGGTAGCTTTTACCCTTTCCTTCCAATGAAGCTAACTCCGGCCAGCCAATAGCTACAATACTTTTGTCAATAAATTCCCTCATTCTATTAATATCATGAGGTTTTGGTCTTAACATCCACGCTTTCACCATTTTGTTCCTCCTATTTATTATAATTTAAAAAAATGTTCGTTATTAATGATGGTATGTTTTATTCTTCCTGATTTATACATATTCGAGGCAACAGATCCAACAAATGACGAAGTAGTTGAGAAGCCGCTTTTATTATATACTGATAATAATGCGGACAGTCTGCGCATTACTGGATTGTTCTTTATTGTGATGTCAAGTTGTCTTGTAGACTGCCAGTTACCATTCAATACACTTAAAATTAATACCTCCATCGAAGCAAGCAAATTATTATGAGCTAACAAATAATTCTGCGGATTCATGTTATTAAATACCTCCATAACTTATATTTAGTACATAATAACATACCTAATCTACTTTGTCAAGGATATATTCACTTAGTCACACATATAAACTTATTATTAATAGTATACATTTGACCCAGTGGAATAAATATTACTGTAGTTCTGTTTGTATAAAAGCTAATACTATATATAGCTTTGTTCCTTCATCTTTTATTGAATCTCTTAAAATCAAATTTTCACACAAATTTTCCTGGTTAATAATCTTAGATATATAGAAGATGAAGAAGACAGCTCTTATTTAATAAGATGGATAAAGTTGATAATCAGACTGTTTGTGCTAATCTAATAATAGGTCAGCTGGCTCATCGAAAAGTAGGTCAATATCAGTATAATTAAAATGAGAAGAAAAAGCAAATACATAGTATATACCAATAAATTTGAATCATTAAGTCATAATGCATATATTTGAATCGTAAGGAGGGCGTAGCCCGACTGAAGATTCAAATATATGCAGCGGTTTGATTGATTCAATAACGCTCATTGAAAATTAGGTCACTTTCTTTAGAAAATATGATATCCTTTCAGTATGCACTGAAAGGAGGACGAAAGGAAAGTGATTAACTTGAATCAAAAGCAAAGAATCATACTTAAACATATTGATGGTATGAGCAATCGCAGCATTGCCGGTGAACTTCACATGAGCAAAGATACCGTCAATAAATATGTTGCAGAGTATGAACAAAAGAAGCAAGAACTTTTAGCTAATAATCCAGAAGCAGATCCACGCGAGTTAATTCATGCAATAATTGAAAAACCAAAATACAATTCAGATAATCGTGAACCAATTAAAGTTACTCAGGAAATGATGGAAGCTATTGAAGAATGTCTAAGGATAAATGAATGGCGACGTGCAAATGGGATGTCTAAGCAACAAATGAAAAAGATTGATATTCACGAATATTTGGTGGAAAAGAAGGAATTTAATATCAGCTACTCAACTGTTAAGAGATTAGTTAAATCAATTGAGGACAGGCATAAAGAAGCCTTTATACGTCAAGATTACAGTTATGGAGAGATATGTGAATTTGACTGGGGCACTGTGAAACTTGATATTGGAGGTTCAGGATATGCAGCATACCAAATGGCTGTGTTTTCTCCAGCTAAAAGTGGATACAGATATGCAATGCTTTTTAAAGCACAGGACACACCTTCGTTTCAACAGTCGCATGCTGAATTTTTCTCACACTGTAAAGGTAATTACAAAACGATGGTTTATGACAACATGAGAGTTGCGGTAAAGAAATTTGTGGGTTTGCATGAGAAAGAACCAACAAAGTCGTTAACTGAATTATCAATATATTATGGATTTAATTTCAGATTCACAAATATTGCAAAAGGAAATGAAAAGGGTCATGTTGAAAGAAGCGTTGAATATGTTAGAAGGAAGGTATTTAGTGAACCAGGAAATGATAAATTTAATACCCTTGCAGAAGCAAATCAATTTCTTTTAGCAGGATGCATGAGGCTTAACAACAAGGTTTCTTCAAATGGGACAATCCCTATAGAAGTTTTTAAAGAAGAGCAAAAGCTTTTGCTACCTAATTTACCTAGATTTGAAAGTTGCATATATTCCGAATACCGTGTCGATAAGTATTCAACAATACTTGTTAATCAAAATCACTATTCAGTACCTGACAAATTAGTTGGTAAAATTGTTAGTATCAAGATGTTTACAGACAAGATAATTGTTTACTATGACAACAACATTGTAGCTAAGCACGAACGAAGCTTTAAAGTTCATGATTGGATTATTGATATCTATCATTATCTTAGAACTCTACATAAAAAACCAGGTGCCCTACAAGGAAGCACAGCATTGCTTCAAGCGGACACCCAAATTAAAAATATCTACAAAAAGTATTATACCAAAAATGCAAAAACTTTTCTACAGATTTTAGAAATTATCTATGAAAAAGGAATTCATGCGGTAGCAGAAGCTCTAAAAGAGCTTGAAAAGCTGTCACCAATGGATATGAGTGCTGATAAAGTTAAGGTAATATGTGAAAGTAGGCAAGAAAAAGAAAATTGCAAAGATATCTCTTACACAGACCATCTTACAGAAAAATTAAGAAGTACATTATTTAAATATGATCAACTTGCAGCATTCCAATCAGGAAAGCTAAAAAGGGAGGCTGTGTAAGATGAAGATTAAATTGAATGAGGAGATAATTGAATACTGTAAAATACTGAAACTTAAAGGAATTCGTACTCATTTTGAAGAGGTAATGAAAGAAGCTACTGACTATGAAGATTTCCTTCATAAACTTCTAGCGTATGAGATAGAAGAAAAAGATAAACGTTCCATTGACTGTAGAATTAGAAATGCACATTTACCTTACAGACAATATTTTGAAGATATTGAAATGGATTGTCTTCCTGCAGATATGCAGAGGAAATTGCCTGAGTTAGCTACTCTTGATTTTATTGAAAAGGGAAAAAACATCATAATGACAGGTAATCCCGGCACCGGAAAAACTATGGTTAGTATTGCATTAGGTTTAAAGGCTTGCATTGCAGGTTACAAGGTATTATTTACAACGGTTCCGCTACTTGTTACAACATTAAAGGAATGCAACAGCACTAAGACCTTAAGATATTTTGAGAACAGGTTTGAAAAGTATGATCTTGTTATTGCAGATGAGCTTGGTTACACTTCATTTGACCGTGAAGGCACAGATTTGCTATTTAACAACTTATCTTTAAGGGCAGCAAGGAAATCTACCATTATTACATCTAATCTTTCATTTGAACGATGGGTTGAGGTTTTCGGTGATCCCACTGTTACAAGTGCAATGATAGACAGACTAACTTACAAGGCTATATTGGTTAATATGGAGGGTGATTCTTACAGATTAAGGGAAACATTAAGAGAAAGTGGAGCATCTATGAATTTTGACAAACTAAATATTTAAAAAGATTGTGCCTTTGTACAATTTTCAGAGGCACATTTATTATCAAAAAAGTGACCTAAAATTAAATGGTCTTTTGACCTAATTTTCGGTTGACAAATACACCTGTAATAAACTACATAGTCATGTAATCTTATTTGAAACTTTTTAAGCATCTTTATAATGATTTGTTTTATAGAATTAGCTCTTAAATTTGTTTCAATATATATATCTACCGATTTAAGTTTTTTAGGTTTCCTTATATTATTGACTGTAAATGAAAAGTAATCTCTCTTTTTTCCGTTCATATTTTTGTCATTTACAAAGTTGGTAAAAACCTTCTCATCAATATTGTATAACATCTCGCATGTTTCGAGTAATACTATTGCCCAAGTATTAGCTTCTACAAAATTTCCAAGCAGCTTAAATCCTATAGGTCTTTTATGTTCAAAATCCTCATACAAAGTATGAGGAATTGATTGATCAACTCTATAGTCTTCATAATTTGGTATAACAATCTCTTCATTATCTAATGAACCCACTTCTGCATCATCTAATGTTTCATCAGATACTATGCTCTCAATATACTCAACTATTTCGTTATTTTTTTCATATGTTTCATTAATGTTTTCATGTAATCTTATGCAATTACTTGCAATATCATAGTTCTTTTCTTTTAAGGCTGCTGACACATCTTGGTCTATTTTACTAAGCAATTCATCAAGTACCAAATTTAATAAACTTATACTCTCTCCAATATCATTTGCTTTTCCAGGATAGCTGTTAGAAATTATTTTTAATGTGTCTTTATTTAACACTAAAAAGCCCCCTTTATCTGATAATAAGATGTTCTATTGTTTAACTTTAATTATATCCGCAGTTGATTCTTCCTTTTTTATTTTTATAATATCAGCTGTTGCGCTTTGTTCTTCTCCAACCTTTATTATATCAGAGGCTGATAGCATTTTTTTATCAGGTAGTTTTATGATATCGGAAGTTGATTTAGGCTTCTCCCCAACTACTCCTTTTGATTTTATTTCGCACCTTGTAAATGGCGTTATATTACCTGCATGTAAGTTATACTTAACTACCATTTCCTCACTTATTATTACTTCTTTTTCTCCTATTTCAATATAATACATATTCATACTACCTCCTATAATAATTTTCTTATAGTTACATATCTGTTTTCTATCGGAATAAGCAATTCCTTTCCTGTGCTTTTTTGATATACTTTAATTTCTATTCTTTCAAGATTTTCATCAATAACAAATTTTAATTCAAAGCAATTATCCATAATATGAACACTATTAATTGGTATTGCTGCCTTTCCAACTCTTTTATCATCCTCATATATTTCAATAGAAAATATATTCTTGTTAATTACTTCTTCTTTGATAGCAAATGGAGTCTTATACTTGCCTCCGTTAATAACTTTTATCTTAGAATTTTTCGGTATTACCGGCTCAATTACGTCTTTTGTTCCATCAGCTTCTGTAATTTTTATTGAATACTCATGTTCAATTATATCGTTAAATTTTGATTTGTCATAATCATGACCCCTAATGGCCAACCCTCTTGAAATGGTAGTCACCGCATCCTCATGGATTTTCACCTTCTTATAACCAAATTTTTCTTCTAAAGCTCTTTGAATACATGGAATTAATGAACTACCACCGGCCATTACAACAATATCAATTTTTTGTGGGTTTATACCATAACCATCATTAGCATCTGAAAGTACTTTGTCAATTTCTGTTATTATTCTCGGCACAAACTTTCTTTTTAGAATAACTTCTAATTCATCTCTCGTTATTTCGATATCTATATGCTTATTACCAATATATCCATTGATATAGCTTAGTTTTGTCTTACTTAATTCTTCCTTTGTATTTCTGATTAAATCCATAAGGCCTATTCCGTCAGGTGACTTATATATATCCTCCAATAAATTTATACCTAGAGCTTCTTTTAGTTTTTTGACACCTCCTATTTTATCAACAACGATATCTTCAAGGATTGCTTTATCTATATCATCTCCACCTATAGTCTGGCACCCCCCTTTAGCTAGCACTTCATGAGGTTCGATTTCATTTCTACTATTGACATTTTTTAATTCCATTACTACAATGTCCATGGTACCGCCACCAAAATCAAACACCATGGCAGTTTGGTCTTTATTTAATGACTCATTATAATCTAATAATGCAGCTATAGGCTCTGAGACGAAAATAGTATCTTTTTCAGCATCTACCAAAGAATTATAATAACCTGCTTCATGTAATGCTTGAAGAAATAAGTTTTTATTCCTTTCTTCAAAACCTATAGGAATGCCCATTGCAACACCATCAATGCTTTTTCCTTCTGGTATCTTCCTTGAAATCTCTTCTTTTATTGCCCGCAAATAATCAGTAACAATATCTTTATATGTCTTTTGAACACTTAATTCTAACTTATTACCCTCAATAATATGTCTTTTAATTGATTTGATAAAATTGTCTCTACATTTGTCAGTTGAATTTCTTACTGCTATATCTCCAATACAATAGTCTTTTTCGTTATAATAACCTATAACCGTTTTACATGTGTATCCAGAAGAAAACAGATTGAAGTTCTCAGGAACATAACCATTAATTGAACTTCTATATGCCATATAAGCAACTGAAGTATTGGTCGTTCCAAAATCAATGCCAATATAAAACTTACTCATGCTTTAATCCTCCTCCTTCAAAAGGCAATACTCTATTATTGAATTGTTAACTTTAAATCCTAATGTTTCAAGTATACCTTCTTTCAAATTGTTATTTTGATGCAGTTCAGGATCAAACTTCACCTTCTTTAAATATAAGTCAACATCCTCCACAGTTTCTATGCCTATGCTATTTAACGAAACCCGGAGTTGTTTAATATACTTAGACAAGCTTTCTTTGCTTAGTTCATCAATAACAGCTCTGCTGATAGCCTTTTCTAAACCTGATATTGACTTTTTAACGTAATCTGCAATTATTTCGCGATTTTTGTATTCAATGTTATTTAGCTCACTTTTTAACTGTCTCTCCAAATTGTTTTTATCAATAATTGATCTGCCAAATTTATTTAGAATCATATAAAGTATTTCTTTTTTATAATCCTTCCTAATAAGCTTGTCCATAAACAGTTCAATATTATTATCGTTAGACATTATTACGTCTATAACATTATTAAACTCTTCTTTAAAATCCTGGAAATTTTCATTCATTAACAACACATCAAGAGAGTCAATATAGCTTTCGATAATATTAAAATCTATGCTAATTTTTAAAATCTCCTTCTTTATACTGTCAAGAACCTTTTTATCTGCTGATTCCAGCAATAAATTATCATAATAAAATCTTTTCTCTAATCCATATTTACATAAGCTTTCAGCAATCAATTTTGATTCTGTAATGTAATTTTTATCTAATGAACTTAGATTAATAATTGATTCTTCAATAAAACCGTATGCTTTCATTTTTAAAACTATAATTATATTTCCATTACTTATATTATTAAAGTCATCGATTAAATTATCTAATTCATATATATTTTCTGCATCAACTATCTTTTCTCTGTATATTTTTTCGGCTATTCCAGGCCTATGATTGAATAAATATCTAAGAATTTTTGATTTTCCCTTCTTATGTAATATTTCATATAGCTTCAAACTATCAGCCCCAATTAGCAAAAGGTTGGTAAAGAATTTTTCATCATCAATACTTTTGTTTTCATAATGAACATATACCATATTTAGCAAATTATTAACATTCCCAATGCTTTGCTTTTCAATAAAGGAAATGTTGTTAATGATTATTTCTTTAATATCGTCAATTGAAAGTGATTTTATCCATTCTCCAACTATAGAGGAATAATACTCTTCTTCTCTATATTTAAGAGCATTTTCAAAATCATATTCTTTTAAATACTTAATAAGACTTTCTTTATTTGACCTGTTTATCATTATGTTGTTTAATCTGTTATAATTTTCTATACTATTTATTTTATAATATTGTAAAGCCTTTTCTCTATCTGCTTCCGATAATTGATTATAAAAGTTTACTATATCAAGTTTAGACTTTAAAAATAATTTAAAAATTTCATCATTTATTTTTATTTCCGTGATATTTTCATTAATTTTATATTTCAGAATCTCTAATGATTCATCATTTAAACAATCAATTATGTCCAAGCCGTTACTAATAAAATTTTCAAGTTGAGCTACATTTAAATTTTTACACCAATCAATAAAAGCTGCATTAAGCGCGTTCTTTTTCTGCTTATTTATTAATACTTTATCATAATCATTGTTGTTAAAATATTTTATTATTATTTCTTTAAATCTATCATTATCTAAATCTTTAACTGTTGATGGTATCAGCTTTCTATCTAATAAGTACTTACATTCTGCATCCAACATTTCTCTTTGTTCGTCATTATCAACATACTCTAACAAAATCCTATACGTTCCGGTTTTGTATATCATTGCCGCGACTATTAATAACCTATAATTGTATTTACTTATATCTTGTAATTTATCGAAATTGCTAATTAGTTTATATTCATTTGTTGCAGTTGTTAAGCTCTTGACTAAATCTATTAGTATTTTTCCTGTTGTCAATTCAATATTTTCAAAATCAACATTTATAATTTTACATATTTCATTTTTTGTTGTGTCATTTAGCTTATTAATGACTGTGCTTATCAATTCTATTGAATTTAATATAATATCGTTATTACTGCTGAATTTTATAATATTTGATAAGGTTTTAGCTAATTCATTTTCATAATTATTAATATCAGATGACTTAATCTTATTAAATGCAATATTCAATCCTTTATCTGTATATATACTATTTATTATTAAAGTCATGGATTTAATATCCAGCTCATCAATTATAGTTTTTGCTGATTGAAAATCATCTATCTCAAGTGAGGTTTTAATTGAATTGTAATTATCAATAACATCTTCAATTTCATGTGTATTTGCAATCTTATCACGAATAAATGAA
Source organism: Tissierellaceae bacterium (assembly GCA_033809995.1). GTDB lineage: Bacteria > Bacillota > Clostridia > Tissierellales > Tissierellaceae > Paratissierella. Next base: position 3,437 of record JAPXKQ010000054.1, on the reverse strand, counting down.
TAATTGTTTAAGGCAATAGATTTAGCATTTATATTATTTTTCATTGCATCTTCAAAAACATCAATAAACCCTTCTTTGTTTTCTACATGGTTATATATAATGTGACAGATACTATCTTTTATTCTATGCTCTATTTCATATATGATATCTATCAAAGAAGTGTCTATATTTATTTCGCCACAACGTTTATTAAATACCGCAGTAAAATAAATATTTGAATAATTGTCATTTAAAGCTATTAATTCACTAATGCAATTGCTTTCCTCAATAGCATTTCTATTATATATATATATTAATGCCTTACTGTTATTTTGTAGCATTGCATGCAATAGTGTTTTTTTGATATTTTCATTTTTAATGAGTAAATATAGATCTGTTAGTGAATCTAAAGATCTAATTAATGGATTGTGGGTAATGTTTTCATCAAAAATTTTTATCAAAGCTTCTATTTTCATGTTTTCAATATTCTTAGCAAATTCTGAAGCTTTATTTTTATCATCTATTATATTGCAAAATACTTTATTCCTATCGTTCTTAGTTCTTATTTTCATACTATTAGTTTTGTCAATGTTACTATTTGACTTAGCAATAATATAATAATTAAGTAGTAGATTAATATCAGAGTTTTGTTTATTCATTTTTATTCTCCTGTAAACAATTAATACAAAATGTTATTTCTCTATAAGTTTTTTTTCTACATTTTGAACATTTAAATGCTGTAAAATCAATGCTGCTGATTTTAATTATATCTTCGAAGGCATTATTGCTTTGTTGATTATACATTTTACTGATAATTCTTTCTATGTCGTCTTCGAATCTTCTTAATTCTATGCTGTTTTCTGGTAGTAAATTTCTAATTAAATTGGCTAATAAATCAACTATAAACTGCTTACATTCATTTTTATATTTATCTTCTATATTGAACTCTTTTTTGCTACTATAACCTTTGAAAATTTCATCATATAAATATTCATATAAATTTGTTCTTCTATTATCTAAATTTGATATTAATTCTTGAAACTTTTCAATTATAGTATCACTTGTCAAATCCTCTAACATGTTGTCAATAAAACTAATTGAATATTCAACTTCTGCTATACTATATTTGATTGACTCAAATACGCTTTGCTTTTCTTGCTTGTTCTCAACCGAATTTGCTTCATCAATTTTTAAACCAGTAATCCTCCCCTTTATATTTTGTGAACTAATCATATATTCTCGATCAGACTGAGCTAATACAATATCTTCATAATACTTTGCATACCCCATAAATACCTCCGATTTTTATTATTTGATATTTTAAGCCCTTTCATAGTTGATTGCTAAGATTGAAAAAAATAAATAATAATAAATGCATACATTTTTCTATTAAATTATATTATACTACAGGATTATACCATTTTCAACAAATTATGGAAATCTGGTATGCTGTAAACAGCATTCCTTAAGCAACATTTGTCTCGTTACAGTTTCTTCATTTCGATTATAATAAATACTATTTCGCCCACTTCATCATATGGTTTTCTTTAATTAACTTTTTCTCTGTTGTTTTATGGCATACTAATGCGACTAAATCATTTTTACATTGTTCTTTTGCTTCAAGACCTGTTCCATATTCTTTTAATATCTTGCACAAGATATATTTTCCATTGCATGTTTCATGGATTATGTAACCTTTTGCCTCTCCTATTATCTTCACGGTATTACCTCCTACGACTTCTATATCAGATATGCTGAGTTCTTTGCTTATGGTATATGCACGCTTTCCATTCTGTACTTTTTCACGTATTATGTTAGTAAACCCACTCTTTATAATACAGTTATCTCCTATAATTGAATCCGGATTCTCTTCTTCCTGGTGTCATGAACCAAATTTATAATTTATCAATTACTTCTCTCTTATCCTCGATGGTATAATAAATGGCTTCATTGTCATTCCACATAATATTTGATGCAACACTTCTCCCATCCTGTTTAATTAGGCCACATTCTCTCAAATCATTTATTATATTTATAACAGTGCTCATATTATAATTAAGATCACTGGCAATTTTTCTGACAGATACCCCATGTGCCTGACTTCTTAAGTACTTTAAGACACTGACATGATTTTCATTTAAATAGCTTTTCATTAGATAAACATCTATATCAGACAAGATCAATTGTGGATATGTATCTTGTATCCCCTTTTTGATAACATCTATGTACCTGGGACTTGGTATAACGTCGCTGGTGCGTTCCTCTTTTGTAATGGTTTTAACAGGGATACCATCAATTAAGCCAAGGTCAACAGTTTTACCATACCAATTACGGTTGCTGCCTTCCTGCAGCTTTATTTCTTCAAACTGTTCCTTTGTAATAAGATAGATTTTACCGAAACTCTTGCCTTTTTTATTAATATCTAAAAATGCTACCCCCTTATAATCCCAGGAAGGACTGTTGTTTGAAAAATATATAGGATAATCAAATATAAATGGTCTCTCATCTCTTGGAGGTGTTTTATCGCTGCAACCTTCGATATATTTCATGAATCGTTCTTTATTTATATTTGAGCCGTAACATGCATACCATAAAAGATTACTATTATTAATTGCTTTTGCTATTCCTTGATACCATGGCTGGTTTTCATAATTGATTTTCATGCTGCCTGTAACCGGTTTATTATATACATATGTGTATGCATTAAGTTTTTCATTTCCTTCACCAAGAATTTGTACCATTTTTCGTGTATATAAAAATCCTTCTCCTTCATATCGGTCAATATCATCAAGCTTATCTATTGATACAGCATACAGTTCCCCTTTTACCTTATCATTACCTTCAACTATTCCAGGATAAGAACCCAAATCATATAATTCATAACCATTTAATGTGAACTTGCCCAAATATTCGGCATCATCCAAATAGGCTCTATTGCTTCTATTGGTACTCATCAAAGTCCCATACACGAACAAATAAACTTTTTGATCTTTCTTCTCACTCATGAGTTTTAAATAATCTTGAGGAGCAGCAGCTTGCAGTATGCAGTTTAACTTAATGGAATAATCTTCACCCCAATCACCTTTTGTTTTGTTAGTCTTGATTAATCTTTCACAGCATTGGAGTGATTCTTTAAAGAGCCTTGTGAATTCTTGACAGTAGTTTGGATATAATTCTACAAATATATGAGCTTTTGCCAAAACAAAAATGTTAAGTGCTTTTATCAATCCGTCAAGATAATCATGTCCATGGCCTTGAAATCCTCTTCCAGTTGATGCCAGCAAACCTTTTTTTAATACCACGTCAAATCCGTCTATTTGTTTTACTGTTTCGGGATAATTTAATTTTGCATTTAACAATATTCCTGTAGCAATGTATGTCGGTGTGTAAAAATACATAACCCTTGCATCACTTGGCATATTTTCGGGATCATCAAATCCCCAAAACCCCATATCTGC
>JAPXKQ010000053.1:0-15582 GCA_033809995.1 Tissierellaceae bacterium | reverse complement strand
CTTGAGGATATTATGTATTATACAAAGGGGAGGTAGGGATATGCTTAAACTTGCAAAGAAAGATATAAAATTATTATTATCAAAAAAATCAGGTGAGCTGTTAATGTTATTAGGTATTCCACTGTTATTTTTTCTTTTCGCAGATGAAAGGCATGGAAGTAATGTAGTAATTATTTACTTTCTTACATGTTTTACTAGCATTTTGAGCTTTGATTATGAAAAAAAGGAAGAGTCTCAAAGAGTGTTCCTATCCTTACCGATTACAAGAAAGGATATCGTATATAGTAAATATTTAATGATACCCATATACACTATATTTTATATAGTATTTATAAACTTATATAGTAAAGCCATAAGACTCTTAAGCCTCTTAAATGTTAGCAACAATCTAACAACAAGTATGAATGAAAATATAGGAGTATTTGTGCTTATAAGTATTGTTTTAGGGATTTCGTTACCAATGTATTTTAGCTTTTCAACAAATGTGGCAAGGGGCATAAGCTATTTTGTTATAATATTTACCAATAATATATGGGTTTCAAATTTTGGCAAAGGAAATGCATTTAACGGTAGATTATTTACCTATTCGGGAGGCATATGGGCAGTAGTTTTAGGCGTTTTTATACTTCTAGTATCAATGGGCACATCCATTATACTCTACAAAGAAATGGACTTATAGGGGGGGATATTTGTGTGGCATTTAGTTAAAAAGGATATATTGTTATGTAGAATGGGTATTGTCATCATACTCTTAATAAACTTTTTATTGGGATATCTGAGTTTGTTTATCATGGTTATGCTAAGTTCACGAGAAACAATATCAACTATTATGTTAGGTTATTTTTTGTTTTTGGGATTATCTCTTACGATTGTAATGGTCTTGGAAAGGGAGCAAAAAGTGGATGGGGATATGATTTTACACAGTATACCTCTAGATAAAAAGTTAATAATTACATCGAGATATATATCATCTCTTTTATTTCCAACTGTTCATGGACTAATCTTATTTGTTTATTCTTATATTCTTAAATATATACAAAGATTTAAGTTTTCTAGCTTTAGGTTGGGAGGAGAGGTAGATGGTATAAGCATTTATTCCCTATTAACAGTTTTGACCATTATTATCATATTTTTAGCCATATATTTGCCCATATATTACTCAAAACATGGAAAAAACAAGTATTTGAGCGCAATAGCGTATACTATACTTGTGATACTGCCTGCATTAGTTGTAAAATTTAATGATAATATAGTGAATTTGGATTTTATAAAATATATTAACTTATTAGACAAAAGGGTATTCACATTAGTAGCATTTATTATTTCCTTAGTCTTATATGCCATATCAATGGAAGTTTCAAAGAGGCTTTATTCCTAAACAAAGTAGGGGGTGGTTTCCATGCCACCCCTCTAAATAAATAGCTGTATATTTGATTCCAATGCATCTTTTAAGTAATCTTCTGCGGTAATTATTTCAACCTCGGGCAAAAAGTCATCTTCGCAAAATCCCATTACCTCACATGAAAGCTTGCATGCTTTCATATTAACACCTTTTTTCAAAGCACCTTTTAGAAATGCTTCAATAGTAGGGGTATTGTTTTCTTCCATCATACCAACTAGCATCTTCTTTCCAATGCCTGCAAAATTCATCTTGGATAGTGGCAAATCCTCTATACCCTTTGGAGTCATATTTGCAAACATCTTTTCAGATAATGTTTTATCGTCCCCTGGCTCATCATTGGGCTTTCTAACTAACATAAGTCCCCAAAATGCAAAAAACATCGTTACATCAACATTGATTTCCATGGCAGTATTGGCGAGGATTAGTGCTGCTAAAGCCTTGTCATAATCACCACTAAACATAAGTATACTCATCTTTTTATCCATAAGTTTTCCTCCCTATAAGGATATAATCGTAGGGGTCGCTTTTCATAGAGTTGTCATTTCGACCGTAGTGGAGAAATCCCCTCTTTTCATAGCGACCCACTCTCTCATTACCTTAGTTTAATCTAAAGGGAGATTTCTATACTTATGAGCATAATATCCAATGTTTTCACCAATTTTATTTAATAAATAATAAAATAAATCAATTTCATTATAATCATTATAAAGTCCAAAGCTTATTCTCACCATTCCAGGCAATTCACCCTTATCATTTTGCCTATATTTTTTAGCATCTTCATCAGATATACCTAGCAATCTTTGTACATAAGGCTGAGCACAAAAGCATCCATTTCTTACTGCTATTCCACCCTCCTCAGCTAGAATATGTGCAAGTTGAGTATGGTGCAAACCTTTCATATTAAATGATATAATTGAAACCTTGTTTTCTATATTCATATCATCATAAATAATTAGATTTGGTATCTTATTCATCAAATTATGAGCATATTGTGTTAGGCTACGTTCATATTCCTCAACCTTTTCCATTCCAATTTCTTGTAATGTCCTGATACTTTCTATTAAGGCAACAACGCCCATTAGATTAGGGGTACCTGCCTCTTCCTTCGCGGGTACGTCTGCCCATATTACGTCATTAATCGATACGAATTTGACTGTTCCTCCACCAATCATTTCAGAGTATCCATTTTTGAAGGTGTCTTTTGGGGCAATAAGTGCACCTACTCCAAATGGGGCATATATTTTATGGCTGGAAAATGCAATATAGTCTATGTGCTCTGGTGAATCTATAGGCTTCATATCAAACTTACTATGGGGGATAAGCTGTGCACCATCAACTAAAGTCTTTGCCCCATATTTGTGCGATAGACTTGCAATGTCATAAATTGGGTTTATATATCCTGTGACATTTGAAGCACCAGAAACAGCTACAAGACCCACCTTTCCATTATATTTCCTAAGCTTATATTCCAAATCATCCATACGTAGCCTGCCTTTCTCATCTATATCTACAAAGCTGGTATTGTATTTGTATCTCCAAGGTAGCATATTCGAATGGTGTTCCATATATGTAGCTAAAACAATTTTATCCTTTAAGGTATCTTTCAATCTATAGGAAAGTTTGTTTATGCATTCGGTTGTATTTTTAAGAAATACTACAGTATGAAAATCCTTATCCCCTCCTACAAAATCCAATATTATATCCCTTGCTTCTTCATAAACCTTCGAGGATATTATGGATTTGAATCCTGTACCCCTATGGACGGATGCATATGTGGGACAAAATTCTACCATGGAATCAATAACAGAATGAAAAGGAGGAGTTGTCGCTGCATTGTCGAAGTTTATATAGTGTACGGCGTTTCCATTTGGGAGTTTAGCCTCACAGTTATCTCCTACTACTAGGTTTTTGAACATAAAATCACCCTAACTTTGGAATATTATAAAACCGGTGATTCCTCCACTACTGTCATTTCGACTGGAGCGTAGAGTAACGAAGAAATCTCCTGTTTGTTTCACTAATATATAATATTTATAAATAGAGTTTTGGTGAGGGATAAGGTATAATATTATAACTGGAGGAGATGAAATGGAGAATAAAAAGGCATTGTATGCGGATTTTTCACTATTAATTGTCGCTATCATATGGGGTTCAGGATTTGTTGTTACCAAAAATGCATTGGATCATTTAACACCTTTTTACATATTGGGTTTTAGATTTCTAGTGGGCACAATAGCTATTACGCTAATTTCAATTAGAAGATTGAAAAAGGCTACAAAATTGGATATAAAAGTTGGTTTGATTGTAGGATTTTTTATGTTTTTGGGATTTGCTGCTCAAACGGTTGGTTTGAAATATACAACAGTAGGGGTACAAGCATTCCTTACAGCATCAAATGTGGTCATGGTGCCATTTTTATATTGGATAGTTAGTAAAAAGAGACCTGATAATTTTGAAGTATTTGGAGCAATTCTTTGCTTTATTGGTATTGGGGTATTAAGTTTGGATAGCAGCTTATACGTTGGAATTGGTGAATTCTTATCGTTTCTTTGTGCTGTTTGTTTTGCATTCCAAATAGTTACGGTAGGATATTTTGCCAAGGATGTAGATCCCTATATACTATCAGTAGTGCAACTATCTCTGGCAACTATTTTGTCATTTGTTTGTGCTTTTCTTTTCGAACCTAAGATAGCAGAGTTTAACACTGATATGATAATACCAATAGTATATCTAGGAATATTTTCTACTTTGATTGCTTTTCTTATACAGAATATAGCTCAAGGGTACACGTCATCCACCCATGCTGCTATTATATTGAGTCTTGAAGCAGTTTTTGGAAGTATAATTGCTATCATATTTTTAAAAGAAGAAGTGACAGTAAAGTTTATAATTGGCTGTATGGCGATATTTATCTCAGTACTGGCTAGCGAAACAAAATTTGAATTTTTAAGTAAGAAAGAAAGAACAATAAATCAAGGAGATGGTAACTAATACCATCCCCCTCATAAATTCAAAGCAATTTCTTTGTCTTAATCTTATATTGAGCCTCTAATCAGACAAACGAACCGTCCGCAGTTTCATTCATCAAATATGTTTGCTCCTTTTAGCTGCACATATTGCACCCTTCGGGTACCCCTGAATTAATTCCTGCAGAGCACATTAAGGTTGGGAATTCATTGCGAATGACCTACCATCAATTTACTTCATAAATTGGGTTAGGGCATCTCCCCTGTCTGAACTAATAGCTTTCACCTCTTCTATACCTTTCCATAATCGATGCAAAGATTTCTCCTGATGATGGTGGTGTATAAGTAATTGCGTTAGCACCTGCATCAATGGTCTCCAATATAGATTCCTCTGTAGGACCACCTGTAGCTATAATAGGAAGCTCTTTGCCATATTCATTTCTAATTTGTCTAACTACATTAGCTGTATTTGGACCCCCTGAGATATTCAATATACTCACTCCAGCCTCAATTTTACCTCTATAGTCATCCTTCAATGAAGCAACTGTAGCAATTATTGGAATATCAATTTTTTCTTTCATTTCATGGATTACTTCATTTTTAGTTGGTGCATTTACTACAACTCCATAAGCACCCATAAGCTCAGCTTGTAGTGCTATATGAACAGAGCGATGTCCAGTAGTAAGCCCACCACCAACGCCTATGAATACTGGAACTGGTGCTACTTCTAATATTGCCTGCGTAATAATTAATTGTGGAGTAAATGGGTATACAGCTATTATGGAACCTGCATTTGTATTTTTAATAATTGCAACGTCTGTTGAAAATAATAGGGACTTAATTCTTGTACCTAGTACTTTAATTCCGCTTGCCTTATAAATTGCTGGTGGGACCTCTATGATTCTAGATCTAAGTTGTGATTTGACTTCTGGGATATATTTTTCTTTATCCATTTGTCCACCTCCAAATATATTTATCAGTAACAGTTTACCCATTTATTACTTTGTCAAACTTTAAGCTTTATTATATAATGGATTTAAATGACTAGAGAGGAGAATAATAGGAATGAAATTGTTAAGCAGTCTTGAGCCATTATGGGAGACGTTAAAAGGTATATTACCACTAACTGCAGTAATGGCAGCATTTCAACTAATAGTTTTAAGGAAACCAATTGATAATGTTAAGGATTTTATCATTGGATTTGTTTTAGCAGTAATAGGACTTCATTTATTTTTGAAAGGTACAACTATGAGTTTAATTCCCATTGGTGAGTCTGTCGGGAGAAATTTATACATATTGGATAGAAAATGGTTAATTGTTATAATTGCTTTTGTAATTGGATATTTTGGGACCTTAGTAGAGCCTGCCTTAAAGGTACTTGCCCTAGAAGTAGAGGAGTTATCAGTAGGAGCAATCCCCCACAAATTATTAATACATGCAGTAGCTATTGGATTTGGATTAGGCATGGCAATAGGAATTACTAAGATTATGTTAAATATTGCCTATGTGAAAATTATAGTTCCTTTACTCATATTAATTATTATTTTATCATTTTTTGCACCAGAGCCTTACGGAGCATTGGCGATGGATACAGCTAGTGCTACTACTGGACCCGTAAATATTCCATTGAACATGGCGTTGGCAATAGGATTGGCAAGTGTAATTGAGACTGTAGACCCTCTTATTGCAGGGTTTGGGATAATTGGATTAACGTCCATTGGGGCAATGATATCGGTAATGGTCTTAGGAATACTTACAAAATTCTAAGGAAGGGGTATATAAATGTTTGATATAAAATGTATAATAACAATAGTTGAGAGGGGAAAAGCTGATAAAGTAGTAGCAAAAGCAAAAGAAGCAGGTGCAACAGGTGCGACCATATTTTATGGAAGGGGAACGGGGGAAACCGAAGCTAAGAAGTTTTTAAATATGCATATTGAGGCTTCAAAGGAAATAATAATAATACTTGCAGATATTGATAAATATAAATTAATAATGGAAGCTATTGCGGATGCTGGAAACTTAAAGGCACCTGGAACGGGGATAGTATTTTCAGTACCTGTAACTCATCTATTAGGACTACATCATAGAGAGGATTTTATAGATTAAAGAGGGATTGTATGAGAAAAGAATTTGTAGATTATCTAAAGGATTTACCAATTAATATTCATTTAGCAAATATAATTGAATATCCAATTCATTGGAAGGATTCTATAGAGATTCTTTTTGTCTTAAGGGGAAGTATTGAATTGGGTGTAGAATCAGAAACTTATATCCTAGAAGAAAAAGAGATGGAAATTATAAATCCCAACGAAGTGTTTACAATAAAATCCAATGATAAGGACAATCTAGTACTTATTTTGGATATAGATCCTGGATTTTTTGAAAAATACTATGATGATGCAAAGGATACCTTTTACTATACAAATTCTACAGACGATAAAGCCCAAGAAGATGAAAAGTACTATATTTTAAGAAGATTTATATCCATATTACTCTATGAAACTATGTCTAAAATAGATGATTATGAGGATGCAATAGAAGAAAACCTTTTAGAGATGATGTATCATTTATTAAACAATTTTCACTATCTTTTCTATGAAGAAGAGAGTTTAAAAGATGATGAATACCAGCTTGAAAGATATCATAGGATTGTAAAATACTTAAGTAACAATTATATGAATAAGGTAAGTCTACAAGATATAGCTGAGAAGGAGTTTTTAAGTTCCCAATATCTTTCATATAAGATAAAGGATGTATTTGGTCTTGGCTTTAACGAATACTTAAATCAAATAAGGGTGGAGGAGTCTACAAAGCTTCTGCTTGACTCGGACAAAAGTATAAGTGAAATATCTGAGGAAGTGGGATTTTCTCATGTAAGATACTATAACAAGCATTTCAAGCTTCATTACAATTTAACGCCTATGCAGTATCGTAAGAAGAATAAGGTAAGTGATGAAGCATTGGAAAAGATGAAGAAGATTACCTTTTTTAAATTAAATGAAGCTTTACCATATATAACAAATTATATAGAGGATTATGAAAGATACGATTATGACAATAGAATAATAAAGCTGGATATAGATTTGGATAAAGAGTCTACCCAAGAATTTGAAAAGCCAAATTTAATAGATCTTGGGGATAGCTCTCTTCTATTAGAAGAAGAAAATAGGCATGTACTCAAAGAAATTCAAAATGAAATAGGATTTAAATATTGTTTGGTAGATAAGTTGTTTTCTGATGATATGGATATTTATCGGGGAAGAAACCATCGATTTATAAATTGGACTAGAGTTGAAAATATATTGGACTTTATCAAAGAATTGAAGCTCTTTCCAATTATAAATACAAAGGGTGTAGAAAAGCATATTATAGATGATTTCGTTGAGAATTTTTCAAATATATATGATGTGAACGTAGAGGAATGGCTAAATTTTGATATAAGTGAGTTGAAGCCTACCTTACCAAAAGAAGAGATTAGCCAGGCACACGATACCATGTATATGGTACCTTATATTTTGTACAATTATATCCATAAGGATAATAGAATTGTTTTGAAAATGATAGATGAAATCTACAAGGAAACTGTGTTGGACAATGATACCTTCTTTGGAGGAAGCGGGCTATTTACTTCAAATTACTTAAACAAACCATCCTTTTATGCATTTAAGCTTCTTTCATTACTAGGAGAGGAGATAATAGAAAAAGGAGATGGCTATATAATTACAAAATCGGATATAGGATTTCAAATACTCTTGTTTAACCCTGGAGAAGCTGATGAGGACGTAATCTATGGAGGGAAAACACAAGAAAAGATAAAGGAGAAAAAGATATCCATTAACCTTTACAATATGAAAGGGGATTTTCAGATTATAAAATATGATTTGAATAAAAGCTTTGGCTCTGTATATGATAAATGGGTATATCTAGGGAGTCCTGAGAGGATAGATAATGAACATTGGACGCTTTTAGACGAATACGTTCATCCAAATGTATCCTTCTATTATGGGAAAAAATCTCCTGTATTTAATATATTAACAAAGGTAAAGCCTAATGGTGCAGTGTTATTTACCTTAAATAGTGTACTAATTTAAGATTTTTTTGGATTATCTTAAGGTTCTTGGAAAAAATAAATTTTGCAAAACCCCAAAATAGTCCCCGATAATAGGTAATCAAGTGAATGAAAAGAAACCTCCAAAATGTTAACATAATAAGGTAACATATTGGAGGTTTTATTATGAGCAACAACAAAATATTTGGGGAAGAGAAAATTAGTAAATTATTGTTAAAATTCTCAATACCAATTATACTTAGCCTTTTAGTAAGTGAGCTTTACAATATGGTGGACACATTTTTCGTAGGTCATGCCATAGGAGGAAGTGGAATCGGTGCATTGGTGATAGTTTTTCCAGTTCAAAGGATAATAGTTGCACTAAGTCTGCTTATTTCAGTAGGTTCATCAACGGCACTATCAAGAAACAACGGAAAAAAAGATATAGAAACATCCAAAAGAGTAATTAAAAATGGGTTTACATTAGCCTATGCATTGATGATACCCTTAACTATAATAATATTTTTTCAAGGGACTAAGATACTTAAATTGCTAGGAGCTAGTAATGCTATATTACCTTTAGCTCATGATTACTTGAGTTTAATAAACTTTGGCAGTATATTCTTAAGTTTGACCATATTTATATCACATATAATGTTATCATTAGGAAATAGTAGAATATCCATAATGTCTACATCTCTTGGAGCTATGGTAAACATTATTCTTGATTATATACTAGTAATGCATGTTGGTCTAGGTGTAAAAGGTGCTGCAATAGCTACTACAATATCACAGCTAATAGGATTTATTTACGCATATTACCATTATAGAAAAGTAACTAAAGAGTTCAATATGACTCCAGGTTTTGTACTAGATAAGGAGATTTTTATTCCAATAATTTTAGTAGGTATACCAGCATTTATAGTTGAAGCTGAAGACGGAATATTAATGGTTGTTTTAAACAATCTATTAAAAAGTACAGCTGGAGATAATGGAATTATTGTATTGGGAGTAATATCAAAGGTATATATGTTTTTATTCATTACCTTAATGGGTATAGCATCAGCTATGCAGCCAATAGCAGCTTATAATGTTGGAGCTAAGAATTATAAAAGATTAAAACTAATAATGAGAAAAACTAGCATATATGCTTTTGCAACATCAGTTATAATATGGGGATTTTCAATGATATTTGCCCCTCAATTGATTAGTATATTTGTAAAAGATCCGGTAATAATTCAGGAATCAGTAAAAGCCTTTAGGATTATGATTTCTGTATTTCCAGTTATAAGCATATATTATGTATCAATATATTATTTCCAAGCAAGCGGAAAGGCTAAAACATCAATACTTGTTTCAGTATTAAGACAATTGATCATCATGATTCCAATATCCATAATATTGGTAAAGGGATTTAATTTAGGTGCAATGGGAGTTTGGCTATCGTATCCAATATCAGATATATTATCAAGTTTAGCATCCTATATGCTAATTCGAAACGAAGGAATAGAATTAAACCTAGAAATAAACAGGCAAGAAAAAGACATGGGGACGGTTCGTTTGTCTTAATTAAAACAGTGGGCTTAGGCACACTGTTTTTTTTGCGTTCAATTGTGCTATAATACCTTTAATGAAAGGGGTGTTAAGATGGCTAAGATTCTATTGGTAGAAGATGACTCAACTCTTGCAATGGGAATAGAATATTCGTTAAAAAATGAAGGTTACATGGTGGATATAGCACATAATTTTACTGATGGGAGAGATTTGGTTAGGCAAAATAATTATGATTTGATAATATTGGATGTTGGGCTGCCTGATGGTAATGGTTTTGATTTATGTAGAGAGATAAGAAAAGATAAAACGACACCTGTGATTTTTTTAACAGCTCAAGATGAAGAAGTAAATATAGTAATGGGTCTAGATTTAGGTGGAGATGACTATATTACAAAACCCTTTAGAATTAAAGAACTAATTTCTAGAATCAAAGCTGTAATGAGAAGGACTGCGAAAATTTCACAAAGAGACTTACTTATATCCAATGATATAAAGGTTAATTTGTTAGAATCTAAGGTATATAAGGACAATGAACTAATATGGTTAACTCCTTCAGAATATAAGTTGCTTATTATCTTAATGAATAACCATCATCAAGTATTATCCAGAAGTAAAATCTTAGAAAATCTATGGGATATTGATGGAGATTTCGTAGATGACAATTCACTTTCAGTATATATAAGAAGGCTTAGAGAAAAGATTGAGGATGACTCCTCCAATCCTAAGTATATTAAAACCGTGAGAGGTATTGGATATAGATGGGATGAAGATGTAAGAGGTGAATGATTTGTTTAGAAATGAAGAATTTAAATCTATTATAATGAAACTTATAATATATCAAATTATATTTGCCATTATTGGCTTTTTTACCGTAAATATATTTATGAACAGAATAAATAGCAAAATAGTTGAAAGGGATATGGCATTAGTAGGCAATATTTTAAAATCCCATCCTGAATTAGAGAATGAAGTCATTCCTTATATAACGAAAGAAGTATCTCAGGAAAACATAAGTATTGGACAGGATGTACTAAAGAAATATGGGTATTCTATTGAGATTAATAGAAACTATCAACAAGTATTAAAAGGCATAAACCCTAATATTCAGATTATAATAAGCCTATTAATACTTTTTTTTATTGTCCCGCTGGGATTTATGATAAAAGGAGAATATACTAAAATTTATTCCAAGGTTCAACAGGTATCATCTGCTGCGGAAAAGGTAGTGGAAGGTGACTTTTCTATTTATTTAAGTGAAGAGGGGGAAGGCGATTTTAATATACTCAATCATCAGTTTAATCAAATGGCAAATAGACTGGAGAATAGTTTGGATATATTGAAGAAGGAAAAAGTATTCTTAAAAAATATGATATCGGATATCTCCCATCAGCTAAAAACTCCATTATCTTCATTAATAGTCTTAAATGATTTATTGTTGGATGACGAAAATATGGATGAAGGTACTAGGTTAAACTTTTTAGATAAGTCCAAATCACAGATAGATAGGATGGAATGGCTAATAATTAATTTACTTAAGGTGGCTAGAATAGAGGCAGGTGCTATAGAATTTAAAAAAGAAAAGGTGCTTTTGAAAAATTCTCTTGATATAGCATTAAATACTCTAGGTCCTAAGTTAGAAAATATGGTATTGGACGTAAAGGGAGACAGTAACGCGTTCTTTTATGGTGATAAGGATTGGACAGGAGAGGCTTTAATCAACATAATTAAAAATGCAATCGAACATGGTAGAGGTAAGATAGAAATTACTTTAGAAGAGACACCGCTATTTAGTAGCATTATAGTTAAGGATAATGGTGAAGGAATAGACGAGAAATACTTACCACATATATTTGAAAGATTTTATAAATTAAGTGGTGATATAAGACCAGAAAGTATTGGAATAGGATTACACCTTACAAAGGTAATAGTAGAATCCCAGGGAGGAACTATTACTGTAAGAAGTAAAAAGGGCGTAGGAACGGAGTTTATAATTACGTTTTTAAAACGGGTGTCATTCTGAGCGTCGCGAAGAATCTCAAGGAATTATGATTATCAAACAAAATAGAGATTCTTCATTTCATTTACCCTTAAACTACAAAGGGTACAGGCGCCATGACGGCTTACGGCCTTTCACTGTGAACTGCTAATCGTACATTGTGAACTGTGCATTGTGAATTGTGAATTGATTTTGTCATCCCGACCAAGATGGAGGGATCTTCTTTTCTTACTAAATTGTAAGACATAAATTCATCTCATTGTAAGATTCAACTTGTAATATATAGTTAGAATATTAAAATTGGAGGAAAAATATATGGAAGTAGTAAAAGTAGTAGATTTATGCAAATCATATGGTAAAGGAAATACAAAAGTTGAAGCTCTTAAAAATATTAATCTAACTATTAATCAAGGTGAATTTGTTGCAGTAGTAGGGGCTAGTGGCTCAGGAAAGAGTACATTATTACATCTATTAGGTGGTGTAGATAAACCAACTAGTGGAAAAGTATATGTTGATGGAGTTGATATTTACAATTTATCAGAAAAGGAATTAGCTATATTTAGGAGGCGGAAGATAGGATTTATATTTCAATTCTACAATTTAGTGCCGGTATTAACAGCAGAAGAAAATATGCTTCTTCCTTTACTTCTAGATACTAAGAAAGTAGATAAGGGTCATTTCGAAGAATTGGTAAATATCTTAGGTTTAAATGAAAGAAGACATCACCTGCCAAATGAGCTTTCTGGAGGACAACAACAAAGGGTGTCAATAGGTCGTGCTTTAGCTTATAATCCATCTATAGTGCTTGCAGATGAACCTACTGGAAATTTGGACAGTAAAAATAGTAAGGAAATAATAGATTTGCTTAGGATATCGGTTAAAAAATATAATCAAACATTAATATTAATTACCCATGATTTAAATATTGCATCCCAAGCAGATAGGATAATTACCATAGAAGATGGCTTTATTGTTCAAAATGAGGTGTACAACAATGAAAAGCTATAAACAAATTACCTATAGATATTTAAAAGGACAGAGGAATAGAACACTTCTTACAATTCTAGGTATAATTCTTTCTGTAGCGATGGTAACCGCTGTAGGCACCATTCTATTGTCTACTAGGGAGGCTCTTATCAAGGAAGCAATTAGTGAAAACGGGACATTTCATGCAAGATTTAGAAATCTTGAGAAAGAAGATGTAGAAAAGGTTGTAAACCATGTAGGAATAGATAAAGCAGGTATAAGTAAGTATGAAGGAGTAGGTATTGTTTCAGAAACAACTGAGGCTGATGAAGATTTATATGGCGAAGGAGTTCCACCATATAGATATATATCAATTGAAAGTTATAAAAAAGAAGCATTAGATTTACTCCCATATTCCATAAGAGAGGGAAGATTTCCAGAGAATTCCTATGAAATAGCAATAGATCCTTCCACTGCAAAATATTTTGAAAAAGAAGTTAAAATAGGAGATAAAATAAAATTAGATGTTGGAGATAGGAAATTTATAGATAGTGACAATGGAAAAGCAAGTAAAGAAATATTTGAAAAGATAAATGAAAGAGAATATGAAGTAGTAGGATTTTTAGAATCTAAAATTAGGTGGAGTGGAAATTTTGAGACTAAAGGAATTACCTTTTTGGATGAGAATTCACCTAAAACAGGAAAGTATAATGTATATTTCACATTGCCAAGTGTAAGAAATGCTAACGATAATATCTTCTCCATAGCAAAGGATGTAGGGGTAAATGAAGATAATGTATTGACTAACTACCGTCTGCTTAGATTATCTGCGGAAAGTTTAAATAAAACTTTTAATAATAGTTTGATGGCACTAGTTGTATTTATCATAATACTCATTATGGTATCTACTATAGCGGTTATATACAATTCCTTTAATATATCTGTACTAGAGAGGATATCACAATTTGGTTTATTACGTTCTGTGGGAGCTACACCAAGTCAGATAAAAGGGATAGTTTTAAAAGAGTCACTTATACTATCAGCAATAGGCATACCAATAGGATTAATTTCTGGATTATTTGGAATGAAAGTAGTATTTTATATAATCTCTGCAATGAAATCAAGTTTCTCATTTGTGGGAAATATGGATATAGTAATATCCATACCCCTATTTTTGTTTTGTATGATTATTGGTTTAATTACAGTATTCTTATCTGCTATAGGACCAGCAAGAAGAGCAGGGAAAATATCACCCTTAGAGGCTGTAAGAAATACTGGAAGTTTTAAAAAAGAATCCTTTGACAAAATAAAAAGATCTAGGTTAATTAGGAAGTTCTTTGGCATAGAAGGTGAAATTGCTTACAAAAATTTAAGAAGAAATAGAAAGAGATTTATAATCACCGTGTTTTCTATGGTCATAAGCATATCCCTATTTATTACCTTCTCTACATTCTCTGATTTTATGTTTAAAATGGGAGTTGTAGAGAAACCAGATGTAGGAGATTTCGTAGTCTATGGTCAGAATATAGATAACATAGATGCAATAAATAAGGGGTTAAAAGAAGTTGATGGTGTAAATAAGGTATATAAATTAAGGAGCATTTATGGGGAAGCACTTATTCAAGAGGATAAAGTTAGTAAGCAATTGATAGAACAAGTACCCAATCTCTTTAGTGGTAAAGTGGGAGGTTTGAATCAAGTTCAATCAATAATGGTATATTCTATAGGAGATGAAAATATGGATATCCTAAAAGATCTTTTAAAGAGCGGTAATATCAATAAGGAAGAACTTGATAAAAACAATGGGGTATTAGTGATAAACAATACCTATGCATACAATGAGAAAACAGATAAATTTACTTTTATGGAAGGGTATCATTTTAAAGTCGGCGATAAAATACAATATGCATCCTATGCTAATGATAAAGAAGGTGTAGAAACTAAATATACAGAGCTTAATGTTGTAGGGATACTGGATAAAGGTGTATTGGGTGAAGAATATAGTTATAATAGTGTATTTAATATCATAACTACGGAAAAGGTATTGGACAATCTGGGAATTGATCCCAATATATCAAATCCTCAATTGATTATAGAGATGACAAAGGATGCAGATTTGGAACCTATGAGAAACTATTTAGATGATTTAGAGCAAAAAAATTCAGAGTTACGTTATATAGATTATGCTGAGCAGGCAAGAGAAAGTAGGGATGTTAGCATTATTATGAGCATATTCTTATATGGATTTGTAACCCTTATTACATTAATTAGTAGTATAAACATCATCAACACCATAAGCACAAATATTATCCTAAGAACTAAGGAAATTGCTATGATCAAAGCTGTAGGTATGACTCAATCTGGAATTAAGAGAATGGTAGCATTGGAAAGTATATATTATGGTCTATATGCAGCAATATTTGGTGGAGCATTAGGTACAGGGTTGACTTATATTTTGTTTAAAATAGTATTTAACATAAGTGAATTTCAGTGGGTTACACCTTGGAAAAACATAGCCATAGCATGTGTAGGAGCAACAGTAGTAGCATTATTATCTGGAGTGTACCCATTGAGACGAATCAATGAAGGAATAATAGTAGAAAATATAAAAGCAGAGAATTAATTGATACAAACGTCGATGATGAGT
>JAPXKQ010000052.1:0-16199 GCA_033809995.1 Tissierellaceae bacterium | reverse complement strand
GAAGATAATTTGTGCAGAAAATCTTTTCTTTGATTGGCTATCTTTTCATGCAATTTAGCAACCTTAAGTCTTGCTTTATTTCTATTGTTACTACTCTTTTTCTTTCTTGACAAATCTCTTTGTAGTTTTCTGAAACTCCCACAGCTAAAGCAGTGGGGTTCTTAGGTACTATATAGATTTCTTTAATACTCTCATATTTTAGTATTAATACTAAACATTACAACATATTAAAACTATCCGTATTCCCTAAGACTTTCACTAACTATGCACGCTCCGTTGAGCCACATTGACGTTAGTATAACGCCCGCTTCAAGACGTTTTATGTTACACTTACATTCCCATGCTACTCATTAATTTATTATTACTATTTCTAATTCTTTCTATTTCCTTATTATGCAATTCCTTAAAATCATCAAATGTTTCAATGCATAAGTCTCTGTCAATTTCTTTTAAATTATCTTTAATATTCATAATTAAAAACGCACTATATAAGTCTCTTTGTATTTTATAATCTCCAAAACAATTCCATCTTTCATTTAAATCTTTTTTAATATATTTATCTTCTACATGATTGTATTGACTTGCTTTTGCTAATCGTGTATCTATTTTATATAATTGTGTACCATTATATTTTAGCTTATTATCTAATATAGTTAAAAACATACTAGGTGCTTTATTTGATAATGATTTTCCAAATCGTTTCTTTTTATTATATCTGCCAGTCTTTTTATTGATGGTAGTCTCTTTTGCTCTAGCTTGTAATCCTCTGTAATTCATATCTTCAACATATATTTTATCTCCTAAGTTTAATATGTGATTAGCTAGTTTTTCATGACTTTGCTTTCTAATATCAGCTTGTTTCCGTTGTATTTCTCTTAGTTCATTTCTAGTCTTAATATATCTATTAGACTCATTCCATTTAAGTTTTGTCAATCTGTTATCTATTCTAATTCCTTTTTTGATAGTTCCATCCTCATTAAAATTATTGGGATTATTAGCACGTCTTTGTCTATCTAATCTTCTTTGAAGTATTCTCTTTTCTTTTTCTATACTATCTAGCTCTGGTGCTAATTCTAGCAATTTAACATCATATTGACTAGCTATAGCTATTGTTTGAGTACCTATGTCTATCCCAACTCTTCCTTTGCTTATAGTATTTTTAATTTCACCTGTTTCTTTATTAATTTTAATAGGTGGAGTTCCATCTAATATAAGCTGTATATAATACTTGTATCTACCCCTTATAAATTTTCTTAGCACTCTACAGTACTTAATCTTGTTCTCTAAAGCCATTTGAGCATATTCATCGTTCTTTTTTATAATTACAGGAATGCTTAACTTATTCCACACAAGTTCATTATTTTTAAATCTAATTCCAGTTTTATTACTTTTGCCTTCTAAGCTATTTAATTCATTATACTTTTTAAAATATACCCTTTTAGCTTGATGAAACATATATTTCTCAAAAGCTCTAAAAGCTCTAGTTGCTATCTTTTGTGCAGTAAAACTATCTATATTGTCTTTGAAGTGATGCTGCATTGGTTTAACATATATATGAAGTGAATATTCTGTCAAACCATACTTCTTATTCAATTTGTTAAATTCTCTGTTTCGCTCTTTTCCTTTGGTCATATTGACTACTACTTTATATTCTTTTCTTTCAGTCATTGTATTATATCTTTTGTATAATTCACCTAGACAAGCATTATATATCTGTCTACCAATATTAAATCTTTTATCTAATATATCTTCTTGCCATTTTTCGGTTCTTAGTTCTAATGTTAAAGTAAAGTTTGACATTAATCCACCTCCTAATATCTAGTTTTCTGACTTTCTACATATTTTTTAATAGTTTCACTTGACACATTTCCAGCAGTTGATACAAAATAACTTCTAGTCCATAGACTAGGCATCTTACTTAATTCATCGAATTCTTTACGAATTAATTTACTACTCACTCCTTTGATTTTATTCATTATATCTGATGGACTTAATTTTGGTGGACAATTTAAAAACATATGCGTATGGTCTCTATCACACTCTATTGCTATAATTTCTATTTCTAATTCATCGCATATTTCTTTTACTACTTCCTTAAATCTTGCTTCAACATTTGGAATATCAAATATCTTTCTTCTGTATCTTGGACAAAATATAAAATGATAATTAATTAATGATACTGTTGTTTTAGTTTTTCTATAATTGTTCTCCATGATTATATAGTATCATATTATGTGTATGTTGTCAAGGCATATATACACATATAAGTGGCTCTTATTTGTTTAGTATATTATGCGTAGGCTATCCATCCCACACCTGAAGGAGTGGGCTTTCCGCCAACCATTATTGTAAATGAATCTAGTACAACCAAAGCATTTAGCAAAATACTCTTGCTGTTCTTTATCTGGATATAACCTAAACTTGTATGCTTTTAACATAAATACACCTCACTTTCCACTGATTATAGAATATCATATTAGCAATTCATCTCCCACTTATAGAAGATGGGAGAATTCTTGCTAAGAAACGTTAAATTCAAATTCTATCTTTGGTTTTCTAGCCATAAGAACACTTCCATTTATTCTTCATTTTCAATTATATAGAAGGCTTCTCCCAACAATATTGCTTCACAAATATCGTCATCACCATTCTTATCTGATTTATCATATATAAATTGTTTATTATATTTTTTGTTTACAATTTCAATAGCTTTTTGTTTTTGATAATCTCTTTTTTGACCTTCTCTTTTACCATTATAAGTACCTATAATTGAACGCCATGTAGTAGGCATGTAATCTCTAAAACCCATTTTGCCACCACTATCAAAAACTAAACTCATAATACAACCATGTATACGTGAAAGATCACGGGCTACTTTTGCGTTCATTGAAGGAGTATTTTCAAAAACTATGTAATCTGGTTCGTATTTTTGTACTAACTTTTTAATCTCTAAATATATTTGCATTATGCGATTATCAACATCGTCTTTTTCATTTGCTCTGATTAATCCATAATCAATTAATTTATTATTAATAAAAAAAGACCAGCCAGATTTCTTACTAGCTGAATCTATTGCGAAAACTTTAATAAATTTCACCTTCCAACATACTACATATAGTAGTATTAAATTTTTATATATACAATATCAGGTAATAAAAGAGCGGAAGTCTGCTCTTAATAAATTACATATGGTGTTCCTGCTACGGGTTTAATAGTTCCACCCAAAGTAGCAAAAGTTAATGTATCGCCAACTGCATTTGTAATTAACCGATAATAATCAATTCCACCAATAGTAATTCTGATTGTCTTATTAATGTATAAATTAGCATCAAAATCTTTTAATGCATCAACAAGAGTAGTGTCTGAACCACCAGTTGCCACACCTAAAAGTGGAAAACTATTTTGAGTAATTTTTCTAACCCATGCTGTTTTATGCCATATGTACGTATCACCTGTGTCAACTTCATAAATTTCATCACCGTCATTAGATGTCGTGGGCTTTGTGTCATTAGACAAGCAAGTTCTATAATGTATGTAGGCTTTTAGTCTTTCATTACCTATAGCCATTAATATTCCTCCTTTTATATTTATTATTTATATTGTTGATTTTATATCATAGGGCAGAGTACCCTTAATTTCCGTTATTTTATGTTTTTGTGAAAGTAGCCTAGAATAAGGCTTTTGAGATTTGTGGTTGTAAGATAAAATGAGGGTTTTATTTGATTTAAAAATAAAGCAGGGAAGAGGATTAGTCTTGCCCTGCTTTATTGTGATTTATTTTTTAGTTTGTTTAACTTCAGTAAATTCTACATCTTCCCACAATATTTCATTGGGAGTAAAATAATTTTTTATAGCTTCTTCTGTCATTTCAACTTCTATATTGCCATCTGAAACAAATAACCTTCCACTTTTCTTAATTATGTGATATATTTTTTCAACACTAAATTGTGGAGGGCAAGCACCCGATGTTAATTTTATTCTTATATCTTCAAGTTTCATTCGGAGATACCTCCTTAATTTACTTCTGCCATAATCATCATATCACCTGCGGCAGTACCCATTATATCCCAAGTAATGTCAATTGTACCAACATTATCATCACTCATTGTAAGAGTTACATTAGATTGCGGTTTAATATTAGGGAAATAGATATAATGGTATGTATCCTCTTGATCTGTGCCACGCATTTTAGCATACATATCCATTTCATAACCACTTGGGAAACCTGTTGTGGTAACTTTAAAGTTATTTACGGTAGAAGATGTTAAGTAATATACTACTACTTTACCAGCAGTTGCAAAATCAGTTGAGTTAAATTTAAACGTCTTTGCACTTGTATCAAAATAGTATTTGCCAGCAGCGGGAGTAGTAGCTACATCAGCAGTAATTTCAGTACCATGTGTACTTCCATCTGCATCTAAATTAAAACAGAATATTGAACCGGGAACAGGTGTAGAAATAGTTGTATTAGAAGTGCCTCCTGCCGCAACATCAATAACTACACGTTTTGCTATATCTACAGAACTAGATTGAAATTCTGTGCCAAAGAGCAAAGCAATCCATTGAGGGTTATATACGGACATAGATGTACGAAGCGTACCAGACCTCTGACCATCCCATCTTATGACATTTACACCTTTTTTCTGTGCATACGTTGACTCCATATTAAACTCAACTGTAGTATCTGACATATAATCGGCAAATAATATAGGTTTTCCTGCTTTTTTAAGAGTAATATCACATGCCTCTTTTATAGCTTTTAACATATTTTAATCTCCTTTCAAATTTTATATTTTGAAACCATAATAAAAAGCCGATAATTATTTACCGACTTTGAGTAACTTTGTCCAATGATTATCTTCAAGCTTATGTTCTTTATCACCAGCAACCAAAGCTATTTGAAATAAATTTTCATATTGGCTAACACCCAACTTGGCATTATACGCATTTGTCAACTCCCATAAAGTCATATTTTTTACTTCTTCGGTAGTTATGCGATACTTGCCACCATATTTGACAATATTAATAATGTCACATAAAAAAAATTCATTTTTATTTTTTTGTTTTACTCTCAGTGACCTTAATTTTAATTCCAATTCTCGTTGCCTTGGGTTATCAGGCAATTTATCTTGCTTTGGTTTTTCTCTAGCATGAATTTTTAAAACAATATCAGAAAACTCATCAAAATTATCTCTATGTAAATATGAATCATTTATCATAATACAATTTTGCATAAACGTTATATTATCTGTTTTACATAATACTTTTAATGATATAAGTAAATAAGAAAGTATATCTTCGTTGCTTATAATTAAATCAAATGTTTTTATTTGTTGCTTTTGCTCTTCTTCAACGTCTAATAAATCTAAAGAAATCATATAGGGGACAAGTAAACTGTTATATTTGTTTATCCCATAAGAAAATATTTCTCTAATTGTTGGTTGATAAATTTTAATACCTTGAAAATTAATCGGTTCTTGTAAAACAAGTTCAATATTTATATCCATACTCGTGAACCTCCCACGACTAAAGTCATAGGCTTCTAACATCACAGTTAGAATTTCCTGCTTCATTGATTTCGTAACCTCCATCTCCACAGGCTTGAAATCCCGTAGCCCCTTACGGTACTCATTTATATTTAACTTGCTAATAATCGCAATCCTTCATTTAGTATGTTTTTAGCCGCATTTACATCTCTATTATGTTTTGTATTGCATTGTGGACATATCCATCGTCTTATACTTAAATCTTTTATATCTTTATTTTTATATCCACACACTGAACACAATTGAGAAGAAGGATAAAACCTATCTATTTTTTGAATTATCTTATCATGCCACAATGCTTTATATTCCAACATTCTTGTAAATTCACTCCATGACACATCCGATATTCTTTTTGCTAAATTGTGATTTTTAACCATATCTTTTACAGACAAATCTTCAAGACAGATAATTTGGTTTTCTCTTATCAGTCTTGTAGATAATTTCTGTAAAAAGTCTATTCTTTGGTTTCTAATTTTCTTATGAACTTTATTTAGTCTTATCCTTTGCTTTTCTATATTTTTACTTCCTTTTTGTTTTTTAGATAATTTTCTTTGTTCTCGTTTTAATTTTTTCTCTAGTTTTAATAGATATTTTGGATTTTCTATTACTTCACCATCAGATGTAGTTATAAACTCTTTTAAGCCTAAATCTATTCCAATACTGTTTTCTGTACTTTCATATTTATCTATTACAACGTCAGTACAACATATAGAAACATAATATTCATCAGAACAAGTTTTAGTTATAGTACAATTTACTATTCTGCCTTGAATATCTCTATGTTGTATTATATCTACCCAACCAAGTTTAGGTAGTTTAATTCTATTCTTCTCTACTTTTATATTATTGTTTGTAAACGTAGTCCTGTAACTTTGTTTATAATGATGTTTAGACTTAAATTTAGGAAATCCTTGATTTTTATTACCTTTTTTAATTTCTCTAAAGAAATTTTGAAAAGCTCTATTTAAATCCTTTAATGCGTTTTGTAAGGCGAATTTATCTACTTCTTTTAACCAAGGTTTTTCTTGTTTTAGTTTGGTTAAATCCGCAGAACAAGCATTATAATTCATAGTTGTTTTGTTTTGCTGGTATGTTTTTATACGCCTGTCTAAGTAGTAATTATATACGAATCTGGCACAACCAAAGGTTTTAGCCAGTAATTCCTTTTGTTCTGTATTTGGATATAACCTAAATTTATATGCTTTTTCCATAGATAAATTCACCTACCTTTCTAATTTTATTATATTATTATTTTGTCAGTTATTATCGTGCCACTTACTCATGACTAAAGTCACGAGTGTGCGTGGCACATATTCATCAACCCTTAATGTGAAAATCGGTTATATTAAATTCAACTGTATGACATTGAAAATCATCTCTCGGAATATCAATATCTCCACGACCCCTAAGTTCAAATACCCCTATACCTGTATCATCGAAAATTTCTTCTAGTCTATCCCCAATAAAATCATATCTTGATCCATAATCGGTTTTTTCTAGTGTACTTGGAAGTATAATAAAAAACTGAATTGTTCCGAAAATAAAGTTTTTATTTCTTTTAGTAAACCCACTAAATTTACAAGTTATATAAACTTCTTCTTTTAATGTTGTAAAATTTATATTTTTATATGGAAAAATCTGTTTCCTAATTAACTTTTTTGGGACATTTAATTTTTGTTGTTCTTCCTCTGTAGGGGTATCTGCAAGAAAGCGTTCACTTTTCATTACAACTGCTTTAATTATTTCTGTGTCATTTACTATTTCATTTAATATTTTATTTTTTAAATCAGTTAAAGATTGTTTAATGATAATGAAATCGCCTCCTTATACTAAACTCTTAATTGTAAGAATTTGTTCTTTAAATTTTGTATTATCTATATCTAAAACCGCTTTAATTTTAATTTGTTTATTAATATTATTTTTAGCTGTTATAGTGACATTTCTTCCGTTAATTGTATGAGTACAATAAGCATTATCCACTATCCAAGTAATTCCGTGATAAGGCATATCAACACCATTATTTTTTACATTTGCAGTAAATGTTTTTGTTTCATAAACGTCAATTGTTGTATCTAATGGAGTTATCATTATTTCATAATTATCAACTACATTTAAAAGAGATTTAATAATTATAGTATCTGATGAATCGCCATATGTTGCAGTTATCGTACTTGAGCCAGTACCTTCAATTGTAACTAAACCATTTTTATCTATAGTACAACATTCTATATCACTAGAAGAATATATTACTTCTGGATTAGAAACTAAAACACCATCTAATTTACATTGAACATTTAGTTGTAATGTAGAAGATTCTCCACCATATAATGTGACTTCTTCACCCTCAAGAATAAGAATACTATATTCATGTTCTTCAATTATTGGTTCTTCAACCGTAACTTTCATTTTTACAACCAACAATCCATCAATCAAAACATCTTGTACAGTCATAACTTTATAATTATGCTTACTAATTTTGTATACGTCATCTACTTCAATATTTGCACTGGCAGGAGTGTATACTATAATCTCATCAGAAAGCGTATTAACATATTTTGTGCTGTCTTGACCTAATGAATATAATCTTACAGCAGATTCTATGACTATAGGTACTTCCGATGAAATGCCGTTTTTATTGATGGTGAGAGAGTATACACATTTTTGAATTTGCCCATAATAATATGTACCAGAGTAAAACTCAACAGACGTACATAACCATTTAATACCATCCCATTCGATAATATTTCCTATACTCAATATATCACTGGGTTTCATCACAATATTTTTTACATTATCAGCTTTATTACTATCTTCTAAAATATGTACGCCTGTTGTAACCCCATTTATTTTAACTTCTTGGTAAGACGGACTGTGGCTGAAGTCGTTATTAATAGAATCTACAACAGAGTTAATATGACGTTCTCTTTCGGTATCACCATTTATTTTTAGTTTCTTTTCATAAAGAGCCCAATTTGTAGCCACAATCCTTCACCTCCAATATTTTAATAACTCGCAGGAGTAAATATCTTCCATGATACGTCATCTTTATTACCAGCTATATCACACCAGTAATAATATGAGTCTACGTAAACAATAGTGTCAACTACAGGACATGGAGTACCCCATTGCCCACCAGACAATTTAGTTACACCTGTCCCCCAAGAACCACTAGTCATTGTTTCTGCCACAGCAACGCTATTACCTTCTGTCCCAACATTTTTATAAGTTACAACTACAATATCATTTTCATCATCATCTTTACTTGCTTCTGATTCAACCAATGTTGAATTAGCATTAATAGCGGCTACTAATTTTGCGGCGGCTTTGTCTGATGCTGTATCACCTGCGCCAGAAATATCAACCTTTATATTACCTGTGCTAGCACTACCAGTTGTTCTAAATTCAAACACATCAGTACCAATAGTAATTGTTTCGCCATTAGAAACAGTATCAGTAATTGTAAGCGTAGCACTAGCTTTTTTAGGATTTGTAGGAGTCTCTTCATCAAACCACTTGGGTTGTAAATGAAATTCTTTAAAAGCCATCTATTTCATTCCTCCTTCTTTTTTAATTTTTCAATAATTGAAATGCAATCAAAAATGTCTTTGCGATATGTTTTTATATCTAATTCATTATTAATTAAATACTCCAACTTACCAATTAAAGAAATAAATAAAGCATTTCCTTTTAATTCTGTTATCAATTCTTTATTGCCTATTAACTCTCGCAATAAGCTAGATAAATAAGAATCAAGCGTTGTTTCTCCATTCTCTTTCATGGGTAAACATTTATATATTTTACCAATCAAATAATTAAGATAATTAACTAAGTATCCATCAGGAAATACACTAAGATTAATTTGTACCATAATATCACCTACTCATTCGCTTTGTAGGCATAAACTGTATATTCGATAATCATTCTTGAAATTTCTTTGTCTAACTCTTGCTTTAATTCAGTAAGAATTTGCAAATGGTTCGCCTGACTGGTGAGTTTCCAGTCTTTAGTAGACATTCTTTGTCTAAGCAATTCAAGATTATAAATTTTGTCATTTAACCAGAATTTTCTCATTATTGTAGAAATAATTAAACATACTTCGTCAGATAAATCTTGATTGAATACTCTATTAACTTCATCCCTATCAGATAAATCTTGTTTACAAGCCTTAAATCTAGTGATTGCTTTTACTCTTAAACTATCAAGAATATTTTCTCTTTCTTCTTCGGTATAATCCAATAATGTATCATCAGATATGTCACTTAAAAACATATCATCTATTTTACTAAATGGAGTGGGCATCAATCTCACACTCCTTTACCTTATTTCTATTGTGTTATTTTTTTTACCGAATTTCTGATCTCCAATAAATTCAAGTTCGATATCTAGTTGCTGTTCTATATATTTCTTAATTTTTATTGAATCAAGTTCGCCATTAGCAATCATATCTTTTGCACGTTCAGCAACAGTCTTTTTAAAACTATCTGGTAACTTGTCAAATTTTGAACAAAACTTATCAAATGGCAATCTCAATAAAGCGTCTACATCGTCAATTTCAATAATAGATTTAAAATATTGATATACATTTGCGTATTTAAGAATTTCAACTTCGTCTTCTTCCATAATACGAATCCAAGGTTCAGTGATAAATCTCATATCGCTATTTTTAAGATTTATAAATTCACCAAGTTCCATATAATTTAATGCGCCACGTTTTTCCCAAACTATTGTATATCCCATCTGACGCTTAGATTTATAAATTAACTTACCCTTTGCGATATTCTTAATACAAATCATTCTTGTTAAATCTGGTTTCCACGCTTTAGGTTTTTTAATATTTTCTACCTTTGTTTCAGTTTTAGCTTTAACTTCATCTTTTTGAACGTCACCTATTGATTGCCTAATAATTTCTACTTGTTCATCAGTCAAAACGCTTAAATGGCTTTTTACTTCAATATCTAAATTAGAAGCTATTTTTATCAACTCTTTATTTTCTATATTTAATTCTTTTGATAATTCAAAAACTTTCATAATAAACTCCTTTTATTCCAAATAGGGCAGGGGAGATAACTCCCCATCCCATATTATATTATTAAACTATTATGCAGAAATTTGATACTTTCCAAAGAGGTCAGTAATAACTACTCCAGTACCATATCTATTAGCGAAGAAGTAATCCTGCGTCAAATCAACATTACTCATAGCGTCACCAGAAAGAATTCTAGCTTCACCTTCTGTAACGAATTTTACGGGTTTAGCGTCACCAGCAGTAACGTAAAGGTCATTTTCGGAAAGCTTAAATGTATATGTACCAACAGTATGAACTTGCTTAATTCTAACCATAGGAATACCATTAAACTGTCCATAATAACCCATAGCATATACATCTTCTTTTGCTGAATTAGCAACAACGGCAGTATTAACCTTACGGAGTGCCGCACGTGTACCAGAAATTACAGGAGTCTGGCCTGTAGCCGCTTCTATATGCTCACATAAAGTTAAAAGTGAATCTTCATCAAAACTACCAGAAACAGAAAATCCAGAAGGTAAACTTGTAAACGCACCAGTAAATGCAGTATAAGTATCGTCATTAATCTTCTGTTTAAATGCCTTTTCAAGAGCATCAATTAACTGATTAAAGTCAACTCTACCAGAAAGCAATCTAGAAAGATGCTCGTATATTTTGATGCCTTTCCAAGAAGTAGTAATTGATACATTAGTACCAACGTCTAATCTCTGTCTACGAATAGAAGTTGTTCCGTCAGCAATTTCAGAAACTACCAACATAGTATTGTTTGGAACATAGAAACTATTCTGATCACCAAGAGCTATATTTCTATACTCAACAAAGTTAGTAAAGAAATTATCATCAGAAAGTCCTTCAAGAACGGTCTTTTCAAGGATTTCTTCTATAATTTCAAACATTTCAGCACCATTTCTACGAAGTGCTTTATAATCAAGTTTTGTAGAACCACCATTAAGGTCTATAAAAGACTGTCTTAATGCTTCAAGGCTTTCATTTTTTGAGAAATTGCCAACGATTCTATCTTTATATGTATCTACGCCAAGTCTGACGATTTCAGCTTTATTAGCCATAATTTATTTTCCTCCTTATTTTATATTATTGTTTTGATTAGCGTACACTTTGCATTTCAATTACATTAAGATATTTACCTTCTTTATATAATTCTCTAGCTATAATCTTGCCATAGAAAACTTCTGTATTAAGTGAACCATAAGCCAATTCTGTCCACTTAGTTCCAGCAGTACTAGGGGTAACTGCCGAACCAACAGCAGGAACATCATCGTTATCATCTATAGGTGTAATACAATCGTCAGAAATAGCGAAGGTATCTCCAACTTCTAAAGGAATAAGGGTAATATTTTCTCCTGCTTCATTTCTAAATTGATCCAATGCACCACTAGATTTTAGTGTTTCATCGTATATTACTTCAGGGGTAGCTACTAAATACAAATTTTTAGCAGTAATGCCACCTGGGGCAACTACTTTCCAAAGTTCACGATTTCCAGAAATTAAACTGTCTAATTTTACTATATTGCCATTTTCAATAGCTTTGGGGGTGTTTGTTTCATAAAAACGACCCGATTTGATATTACCACTCTTAGTGGCTTTGATTGCATCTGTTCTTACAACTCCATATGCCATAATTAATTTCCTCCTTAATCTTTCTTAACCTTGTCAAATAAATCCCCATAAGGATTATTATCATTTGACTCATGTTTAAAATTCTTAATTTTTACTATTGGATTTTGTTCTCTTTTTTGCGAATAAGCTTTAAATTCCTCAGATGTTTTTACAACTATATGAGAAATTTCTTTTTCAAGTTGTTCTAGTGTAAATTCAGATGATTTCTTTTTAAGATTCTCAAATTCTTCATTGCCTACTAATTGAGGGAATGTTTCAAACAATGCTTTTTCAGCTTCGTTACGTGCTTCTGTTTCTACATTTTGCTTATAAGTACGAAGTTCACTAACTTCAATTTCAAGATTAGAATAATCAGTTTTTAATTTTTCATAATTAAACTTTTCTTGTTCTCTCTTTGATTGTAGTTCCTGATATTCTGCTTCTGTCAACCAAACATCGACTATCATTTTTTCAAATTCAGAAGTGATAGTAGCAGTAATATTAGTCTCGTCAAACGAATATGTAAATCTTCCTTTAGTACATTCATGACCTTTTGCATCCCAATAATTCTTTTCTACAAATACATATTTATCATCAAAGTCAACTACCCAATAATACGTTTCAGAAACAATTTTACCATTAGAATCTTGAATTATTACAGGGTCTAATGCATTATCTAATGCTTGGCGTTTTTGACGATATGTAGCAGAAAATTCCGTTATAGCATCTGTGTGACTATCGCTACTGCCATTATCAGAAGCGACACCAGATTCAGATTCATCATTTTCTATTAATTTAAATTCTTTTAGTTTATTTTCTAAATCTTCTAAAGAAATTTCTTCAATAGAAAATTCTAAATCTTCGACCTTTATGTTATATTGCTCAAGAAGTTTTAATTTTTCATCCAATTTCTTTTTACCTCCTTCTTTGGAATATTTATCTTCAACCTCAAAAGAGGATTGATTCTTTTTATTATATTCTTTTATAGATTCATTAATCTCTTTAAGCATTTCAACAACACTATCTTGAGAAAATTTCTCTATGCAAGAATTAGCCATAGCTGGTTGTATACCTTCACCTAAAATACATAATGCACGTATTTTTGCTTGTGTAAAATGAAAATAACCGTCCTTTTCAAACTTTCCTTGAATGCTATCTTCTTGCAACTCCATACTGTGTGCCTTTTTCTCATCCCTATCCATTATTTCAATAGCATCAGCAAACATCTTCCAAAGTACACCTTTTACTTTAAGATATTTACGCATTTTGCCATCATCATGTAAACGATCTACAATCTCAACATCATCATTAGAAATAATACAACCATAAGCTCTACCTAAATACTCAATTTTTACTCCGTCTTTATCTATAATTAATTTTTCTTCATGCCCATTGAAATCTTTTTCATTCACATTATTAGCTGAAATATAACCAACAATAGGAACACCAGCCATATGTTTACCCATTTCTTCAAGTACAGATAAATCAAAATATGAACCATTATAATTCTCTTTCTCATGAGCTACATAAATAGCAACAGCCTGAAATCTACTGTCATTCAGATAAGGAGGATTTTCTATTATTTCAAATTGTATAGGTAATGTAGTATTTATTTTATATTCCAAATTTCTCACCTCCTAACTTTATTCCCTTTATCATTACTACCTTGTTTTCTTGTAGTTTCACCCGATGGGGTAAGCTCAGTTTCTTCCTTTTGAGGTCTACCACCATCTCCACTCTGAGTATGGCTCGATGTTAAAGGAATCCATTCTTCGTTTATTTTAAGAATCTTTTGCTCAATAAAATTAGAAGATATCACATCCATGGGAGTCATCCCCATTGCGGCACATAAGCGTGTCTTAGTAGGAGTACTTAAAGTAGCACCTTCTTTATACATATTTACTTTGTCTTGACGGTTTTCTTCTGTTATATTTAAAAATTCAATCTTAAAATAAACTGTCTTATTAAAATCTTTAAGTTTCTTATTAATATGCCTTTCAAACTGGCGTAAAATTCTAAATGCACATTTAGAGTCCTGTTTAATAGACATAAGTAGGGTAGAAGCAGAATTATCAGTAGAATTAAATGCATTTTTAGGTACACCAGCCGCATTATATAAAGCATTCTCAGCATCTACAACCATATCTGTAGATTTATCAGTTCTGTCAACTTTAATAGCTTCTGCGCTTTCAAACGGGGATATCATACCTCCAACTTCTTCAGGCATTTCTGACATAGCCATATCAAAATATTCAAGTGCTTGATCCATTCCTAAAGCAAAATCATTTTCTTTTTCACCTTTTGCTAAATATGGTATTTTAAATACAAGCAGAAGATAATTCTCTAATGCTGTACGAGCTTTCTTTAATTCTTTATAATCATAAATATCTGTGATTTCAAAGAATATACCTGCGAATGGGGGAAGAAAATAATCAAGACCTTCATTAATTTTAATAGCTATGGTTTTATATGAATCAAGTTCTTGCCATCTTTGATTTACTTTATCAGTTTTATATATATTATATTTACGCTCAAACTCAGTATCGAATCTTTCTAATGCATCTTTATATTTATCAAAATAACTAAAATCAAAAGATACTACTGGAACACCATCTTCAAATGCGGTAATATCACAATAATCTGCATCTAATTGCTGAATATAGTATGAATCTTTAGTTCTCCACTCATAACCAAAAAACACATCATCACGCCATGCAATTTCTTCAGCTTTGGCAAATTCGTGTTTAATATTCATAACGTCAATAAAGTTTAATGTTTCAAGATATTTTTTAGTAACGGTTTCTTCATCTAATTTGGAAAAATCCGTTATACCTTTTAAATCAACCACATAATCATATGTATTAAAGTTGGCGAAATATTGGCAAATGCGTTTGTAATGTAAACTTTCATCATATAAAAATCTTGATAAACCACGAAGTTGTTTTTCAAACTTTCTAGGATTTTGCATCCATGTAAATACAGTATCTTTATTAAAATTTTTCTGAAATAAAGAAGCAGTATTTTTATTTTTATTTAAATCTTTTCGTACCCATTTTGCTAGTTTAGAAAAGTTTTGTACCAGTTTTTGAAACACTTGGTCATCTCTACTTAATGGGATTTGTGCTATTGTTTCTCGTTCACTCAATATCTATTTCACCTCACTTTATTTTCTTCTGATTTGTGGTTGACGAAAACTGAAAAGTTTTTTCGCATCAAAATTCTTATCTTTCTTTTTTTTCAATAAATCTTTTTCCAATAGACTTATATAAAAATTACCGTAAGCAAGCGAAACATACCTATCTTTTCGCTTTCCAGCCTGTTCTTTTAATTTAATAAATTTTGGATGATCTATTCTTTCAAGTAATACCATCTCATTTTCTAATAAATTTGTTTGAACAAATGGCATATAAAAATCCATTTTTTCTTCAGGAGTCAATTTATTAAACCACGCTTCTTTATTAAATACTTCTCTGCTATCTTCTTTTGATATTAATAATTCAATTCTTTTATTAACTATTTTATCTTTTAAATCAAGAGCAATATCATGATTAAACTCTTCCGATGCAGAAATAGTATATATCTTTTTCTCATATTCTTCTTCAGTATGAAAAGATGCTAATTTAGGCTCATCATATTCATTCATAGAACAAAATGGTTTATATTCTATTTTTCTTTCATTATCATATAACTTTCTGCATAAATAACCATAAACACTAATACCATTTCCCTGACGGTCTAAAACTATATAATCACAATCATAATCATCAAACAAACGCCTGATAATTAATGCTTGTGTTTCAGGATGCAAACCTTGATAAGATTCAATATTTCTAACATATCTTTTATATCTCAGTCCATCAGTTGATTTTTTACCAACTATCAATGTAAAAACAGATGAGTCGTTGGCATCTCCACCAAGCAAAGCTATATCACAACTTAAGACTCTAATTTCATTAACACCTTTTTTTTCAATAAGTGCTTTGTTTTTAATCTGTCTCTTATACACATAT
>JAPXKQ010000051.1:0-16310 GCA_033809995.1 Tissierellaceae bacterium | reverse complement strand
ATATCTGCTGAGAAATCTTTTATAATCAATTTATCTTCATTATAGCCAAATTTTACATGATCGAAGGTTACTCTTCCTTCTATTTCATCTAATTTCACAGGCATTTGTGTTTCCAATGTTTCTTCTTTCTCATCTAAGAATTCGAATACCCTTTCTGCTGCAGCAACAGTTGATTGTAATACATTACTAATCTGAGCTACTTGAGCTATAGGCTGGGTAAAGCTTCTAATATATTGAATAAATGATAAAATATCTCCTACTTCAATAGTGCCTCTTATGGCAAAATATCCACCAAGGATTGATACTGCTACATAACCAATATTTCCTATAAATATCATCATAGGCATCATCATACCTGATAAAAATTGTGCCTTCCATGCAGAATTATATAGTTCACCATTTATCTTTCTAAATTTTGTAGCTACCTCTTCCTCTGCATTAAATGCCTTCATTATATTGTGCCCACCATATACTTCTTCAATATGACCATTTACTCTACCTAGTGATTCCTGTTGTGCCTTAAAGAATTTTTGTGACCTTTTTACTATTGACATAACTAAAAACATAGAAATAGGTAGTATAAGCAATGCTGCAATTGTCATTTGCCACGAAATTGTAAGCATCATTATAAGAACACCTATCAATGTGGTAGTAGATGTAATTATCTGGCTCATACTTTGATTGAGAGATTGGCTCACTGTATCGACATCATTTGTAACCCTTGATAATACATCACCAAAGGTTATATTATCAAAATACTTAAGAGGAAGTTTGTTTACTTTATTGGAGATTTCCTTTCTTAAATTATATGATACTTTTTGTGCAATATCCGTAACTATAAAGCCTTGTATATAAGAAAATAAGGCAGACGTAATATATAGTCCCATTAAAATTTTAATTATATTCAATATATAATCAAAATCTATACCTGGACCTCCAGAAATCTTAGAAACTAATCCTTCAAATATTTTAGTAGTAGCTTTTCCCAAAGCTTTTGGTCCAATTATTGCAAATACAGTACTACCAATAGCAAATATAATAACTACAATTAATTTTATAGTATAGGGTTTTAAATATCTCATGAGCTTAGAGGATGTACCCCTAAAATCCTTGGGTTTTTCAAATCTTCCACCCATGTGTCCACCACCCATTCTAGGCCCTTGAGGTTTTGTTTTTTTCTCACTCATATGGCAAGTTCCTCCTCTGACAACTGTGATAAGGCAATTTGCCTATATACACTACATTCTTTTAATAGTTCCTTATGTGTTCCAATGCCAACTATTTTACCTTCATCTAAAACTACAATTTGTTCTGCATTCGCTATAGTATTTATCCTTTGAGCTACTATAAGAACTGTTTTTCCCTTTATCTCTTGATTCATAGCATTTCGTAAGGCTGCATCAGTTTTAAAATCTAGGGCTGAGAAGCTATCATCAAAAATCAATACCTCAGATTCCTTAACCAATGCTCTTGCAATGGAGAGTCTTTGTCTTTGACCACCAGAAACGTTAGTACCTCCCTGTGCAATTTCTGTGAAAACTCCATTTTCCTTCTGGTCTATAAATTCCTTAGCTTGTGCTATACCTATAGCTTTCATTATTTCTTCATTAGTGGCATATGCATTTTTCCCATATTTTAAATTGCTTTCTATAGTTCCTGAAAAAAGAATCCCCTTTTGTGGTATATATCCGATTTTTTCTCGCAAATCATGTAGATTTAAATCTCTAATGTCTACTTCATCAAGTAGAATTTTCCCTTCTGTAACATCATAAAATCTTGGAATAAGATTGATTAAGGTAGATTTTCCACTTCCTGTGCTACCTATAAAAGCAGTAGTTTCTCCTGGCTTTGCTGTAAATGTTATATCCTCTAATACATATTCTTCAGCGCCTGGATATTTGAAACTAACATTTTTAAATTCCAACAAACCTTTATTATATCCACTTAATTTCTTAGGATTTACTGGATTTATAATAGATAAATCCTTGTCTATAATCTCCCCTATTCTTTGGGCAGAAACAGAAGCCCTTGGAAGTATGATTGAAACCATTGATAACATAAGGAATGACATGATAATTTGCATAGCATATTGCATAAAGGCCATCATATCTCCTACTTGTATATTTGCTTTTTCAATCTCATGGGCGCCTACCCATACTATAAGCAGAATAATTCCATTCATAATAATATTCATTGTTGGCATCATTATAGTCATCATTCTGGAGACAAAAAGATTTGTCTTTGTTAAATCCTTGTTTGCCTTGTCAAATTTATTCTCTTCATGTCTCTGAGTATTGAAGGCCCTAATTACCATCATTCCATTTAATGATTCCCTCATTACAAGGTTTACTTTATCTACTAATTTCTGCATCATTTTAAACCTTGGCATTGCCACTGCAAACAGTGTTACTACCAAAATTAAAATGGCTCCAACACCTACAGCTACAATCCAAGCCATAGAAACATTAGTCCTAAGAGCCCTAATTACCCCACCAATACCTAGGATAGGTGCATAGAATACCATTCTTAACAAAAACATCACAAATGTTTGTACCTGTTGTATATCATTTGTACTCCTTGTAATCAAGGATGCTGTTGAAAACTCATCAAATTCACTATTGGAAAAAGCCGTAACTTTATGAAATACCTTATCCCTTAAATTTCTACCGAGACCAGCTGAAATACGGGCAGACAAAAATCCAACAGATATTGAAGCTAACATACTAATCAATGCTATTAAAAGCATTAATCCACCGATAAAAATTATATAATTTGACTGCATGTTTTTAATATTAATACCAATCTCTTCATATAAAGATCTAATATATTTTATAGCCCCCTGTTTTATTATTGAATCAGGTAAATTACCGAACTGTTCATCAATATTATGTTTTATTGCATCAATTTGTTCCTTGGGTAAATTTGCTAAAACCTCAAATGGATCAGATCCTTGTGGAAAATTAGCCAATGGATTGTTTTCCATCTTTTGGAGTCCGAAGGGTATCTTGCCTTCTATACCTCCAACAATTAGTAAAGTCTTACCCATAAATAAATCCATATTTTCAATGTCTTCTTTTAAATCAGTATTTAATATATATAGGTTTTCATTTTCTAAAACAGGGTATTTTTTTATAATTTTTTTATATTCACTATCTGATAAATTATCTTTATTTATTAATTTGTAACTATTACTAACTAAATTATTTTCCTCGTCAGACAAAAAAAGTAGTATTTTACTCATATCTTTTTCTCTGATTACTTCAGGAACAGTATTTTCTATCCCATTTTGCTGTATTCCAACATTTACAATCCTTGACATATAGTCAGGAAGTGCTAGCTCAGTGCTAGCTTGAAGGAATAGTAAAGCAATAATTATGATTATCAGTAATGAAAAAGGTTTAAATTCTTTAAATATTTTTAACATAAATCCTCCTGATGCTTTAAATTTCTTTTTGTAAATTATCGCGTATTTGTATAAACGATCTTCTTAAATTTTCCTTCTCTTCTTGAGTAAAATTGCCAAAACATTCATCTTGAAGTTGGATTGTTAATTCTTTAGACTTTTCACATAGTCTCCTTCCTTCTTCTGTAATATATACTCTAGATACTCTTTGATCCTTGCTATCTTGTCTTCTGCAAACTAAATTACCACTCTCCATTCTTTTTAACATCACTGTAATTGTAGAAGGTTTTATACCTAGTTTTTTAGCAATTTCTTTCTGGCTTAAACCATTATGTTTGTTTAATATAAATAATAAAGGCGGCTGACCTGGATATACTCCTATTTTGTCAAGGAGCATATGCGTACGATAATAATGTAGCCTTAATACCTCCAAAAAAATAAAGTATAATGAATCTTTATCTAACTTCTCCATTATTTAACCTCCAAAATTAGTTAGACGTCTAAACGTATTTATAATAATAGCATCTATAAAAATTATAGTCAATAGTTATATTTAGCA
The DNA here is from genome assembly GCA_033809995.1 of Tissierellaceae bacterium. Taxonomy (GTDB): domain Bacteria; phylum Bacillota; class Clostridia; order Tissierellales; family Tissierellaceae; genus Paratissierella. Next base: position 12,348 of record JAPXKQ010000051.1, on the reverse strand, counting down.
TTCAATTGTGACAAAGAAAAAGCAAAGATTCAATTAATCTCTGCTTTTACATATTATACCAAGGTTTTAAATTGTTCAATTATGTTTGACTTCCAATTATTTTAGTACCTTTTCTTTTATTATTCGTAATACTCCATTATCCTTATTGCTTTTTGCTACAAAATTAGCAGCATCTTTGATTTCTTGTGGTGCATTTTCCATTGCATAGCTATGGTAACCTTCCTTTAACATCTCAATATCATTAAAATAATCACCAAAAATCATGGTATCATCTTTACTTATATTGAATTTTTTTTGAATCATATCCACTGCCTTACCTTTATTAATTCCTGTATTATAAATATCCAGCCATTTGGGAGTTGAAGCAACAATCTGTAATTTATCATTCCATTTTTCATAGAGTATATTCCTAGAATTAACTTCTGATCCTTTTAAATCATATATAGAAACTTTCAAGATATCATCCTTTACGTCATCAAAACTTTCCACAATTCTATAATCATAGTAATATCTCATTGCTTCTTCCAAAAAGAATTCATCTGTTGTATTAATATAAGCAGCTTTCTTTCCACATAGAACAATATAAACATCTTCAATTTTAAGAGCATCTGCAACTAGGTTAATGACTAGTGATTTATCAATTGCATTTGAGTAAATTTCTTCACCTTTATAAACTACTAGGGTACCATTCTCCGCTATATACACTATTTTGTCACTTATAGGCTCAAACATATTGTATAATTGGTAATATTGCCTACCACTAGCCACTGCAAATTTTATATCTCTTTTTTCTAACTCTTCAAATATACTAAAGAATTCATGGTTTAAATGACCTTCTTCATCTAAAAGGGTTCCATCCATATCACATACAATAAATTTAATCATCTATCTTACCTCATAATTATTTTGAAAAACAAAAAAAACAAAGAGGGTGCTTAAATTCCTTCTTCTATTAATTCAGTTATTAGTTCATTTTCTTTTATCTTTTCAAATTTTATAGTTGAATTTTTGCTGGATTCTACTATAAAATTTGCTAAATCTTCTAATGAAAAGTTATCCTTCTGAAAACTACCTTCTATAATTGACATAATATTGCAACCTACTATTACTTCTATATTGTCATTATAGTTAGCTATTTCAGCTGCTAATTTATATGGTGTTCCACCTATTATATCACATATAAATAATATTTGTGAATTAGAGTTTTGATTTATGATTTCTAACATCTTTTCTTTTAATGTTATATCATTATCTTCCACCAAAAAATCAATATAATGTATATCCGTATTTTTACCAAGTAATAGCTCTATGGAGCTTTGAAAACCTGTACCATAGTTTCCATGTCCACATACAATAAAGATTTTACTCATTTTTACAAAATTCCCAATAATGATAATAAGATTGCTAACCCGAATGTAATCAATATTAGAACTGTAGGATTAACCTTCTTATTCTTCAATAGGTAGTACATGCCCATAGTATATCCAAAGGGTAAAATATTAGGGAATATCATATCAAAGAAATCTGCTTGCAAAGATACCACATTATTTGCCGATATAGCTATTTCTGATAAAACTTCGATACTAACATAGGATGCTATTAAACCTCCTATAACAGTTACACCTAGGATTGTAGCGGATCTAGAAATAGCCTGTGACCGTTCTTGAATATTTCCCAAAGCCTTTGTTCCCAAATTGTATCCTAAATGTGTTATTGGAATTCTAGCGATAAACAATGCAAGATACACTGCGAAGAAAAATATCGGCCCTAAAACGTTTCCTTGTGAAGCAAAGGATGCACTAATTCCTGCTACTATTGGCAACAATGTAAACCAAAGAATTGCATCTCCAATTCCAGCTAAAGGTCCAAACAGAGCAACCTTTAATCCTCTAATTAATCCTCTATCTTCATTGTTTTCCTCTAATGATAATAACATTCCCATTAAAAATCCAACTAAAACAGGGTGAGTATTAATAAACTCTGTATTATCAGTCATGGCTGCAGAAAGTCCTTCTTTATCATCTTTATAGATTTTCTTTAATGCAGGTAACATTGATAATGTCCAGCCACCAGCCTGCATCCTTTCATAGTTAAAGCTAGATTGTAGTAATACGTTTCTTATGCCTAAATCTGTTATATCTTTCTTTGTTAAAACCTTAGTTTTAGATTCCATCACTGTAATCATCTCCCCCTTTTTGAATTATGGGTAAACTTTTTGGATTAAAATAATCAACTAGGGCTATGGCTGCACCAATTAGTGCTACTGGTAATAAATTTGAGTAGTGAATAAATGAAGCGAATAAAAAACCAACTATTAAATATGGCACATATTGTTTTTTAAGCATTACTTTAAGCAACATACCGAAACCAACTGCTGGAAGTAAACCACCAGCAACTTCAAAACCATGGGTTAACCATTCAGGCATAGCATTTACCAATGCCCTCATAGCATCTTGTGCTACATAGGTACTTAAGAATACAATTATTCCATAAGTTATAGCTACAATAAGAGTTGGCATTAAATTAATTTTGGTAAATGATTTGGTGTCCCCTTCCTCAGCATATTTATCTGATTTTGCCATAAATAGTGAAAATGTCGAGTAATAAAATAGTAAAATGTATTGCATTAAAAAACTAAATGGTAATGCCAACCCTATTGATGTCTCCGGTGCAGTCTTTGTTGTATATGCTATTACGGTTGTCATAATTCCAGCTAAGACTGGATTTGGAGGTTGAGTTCCTCCTGCTGGTGTTAGACCTGCAAATGCTAATTCTGTCAGTCCTCCTGCTAACAAACCAAGTTTTAAGTCTCCAAGAATTAAACCTGTTAATGTAGATACAATAATTGGTCTAAAAATGAATAATCCTTCTAACCAAAAGTCAATACCTACAACAACAGCCATTAGAGATAATAAAATACCTTGCCCGAAACTAACGTCCATAGTGAAAGTCCCTCCTTATTCTATATATTCTTTTATATCACCAGGTACATCCTGGATGAATACATTGATGCCCTTTGATTTTATATAGTGTAAGTCTTCTAGATCTTTTTCATCTACATATACCTTTTTGCTTATTTGATGTTTCCCCCTCATAAAATGCATATTGCCAACGTTTACATCTTTAATAGGTACTCCTCCATCTATTAGTTGTCTAATTACTTCTGGTGTTTTGCATATAATAAAGATCTTTTGTGAAGGTGAAGCCTTGTGAATAATATTTATTGTATGCTCTACAGTAAAAAACCTAATACCAACGCCTGATGGTTGTACTACTGCAGACATTAATTGTTGTTGTAGTGTATCTTTCGCAGCCAAATCGTCAACAACTATTAATAAGTTTGCACCGACGGACGTTAACCATACAACTCCTACTTGACCATGTACTAGTCTGTTATCGATACGTGCTAATAAGATATTTGGACCTTCCATAATTTTATCACCCCTATAAACTTATTCGAAGTTATATATGTTTATGCCATTTACCACCCTATTTACTCTACAATTAGGATTTTAGATTAGCGGGTTCTACATTTATTTTTACTGGTGCAAGTAAAACAGACTCATTTATTAAACATTTATCTAAAAAAAGCAAAGATATAATACCAATATCATATCTTTGCTTTTCAATCATTTATTTTGTTGTTTCATGTTCTTTCCCTAATCTTCTACGATAATATCCAAATCTCTAGTACTAATATCCTTTTTATATGGATTTATGGTTTTATTAATAAGTTCAACAATTGCGGTTTCGTCCAAATACTCGTAATACTTAGGTGGTCCACTTGTCCCACTCGTAGGCATTGTATATGTTGAAAGTGCTTCTGTTCCTTTGATTTTATTAAGTTGCTCGGCAAACCATAACATATTTTCTGGCTTAATATCACTATATACATACTCATTAAATATCTTTATAAATTCAGGTATTTTTAATAGATTTGATGGTTTTAATAACTTATTAAGCACAGCCTTAACCAAAGCTTGTTGGTTTTCCATTCGCTGATAATCAGTTATAGTAGTACGAGGATCATTACCTTTTCTATAACGTGCAAACTTTAGTGCTTTTTCACCATCCATAGGTTGTTCACCTTTCTTTATATCAATATGTAAATTCTGTGTTGGGTCATCATAATTCATATCTGACCGTACATTAATATTCACTCCACCAACAGCATCTATTATTTTAACAAAAGCATCAAGATCTACACAGACGTAAAAATCGGGTACGAATCCTATTATGGTTTTAATCTCCCTTTTTAATTGATTAATTCCACCTTCTAGTCCGCCACCATTAAGAGTGCCTGCTGGATAGGCTGCATTTATTTTCTTAACCTTCCGTTTAACATTTACCATGCTATCACGTGGGACACTTATGATATTTGCCTCCTTAAGAATTCCATCATAAGAAGCTAGCATAATCGTATCCGTATTAATACCTTTATCCAGTCCAATGATTAGAAAAGTATAAAATTGCTCTTTTCTATCTGCAATTGTAAAACCTTCAGGAGCATTTAATCCACCACCAATAGATATATCTCTTTCATCTCCGCTTGGAGGAAGAAATGCGCTATCTTCAAAAGTTGGAATATTTTGTTCATTATTTTGTGCAATAGCTGGTGGCTTTACCATACCTTTCAATATAACTGCACCAGATATAAACAAGACTAGTATAACAGTCACTGAAATTAGAAAAGTTTTTATAAAGAGTGATCTTTTGTTTTTTGGTAATATTTTTTTATTCTGATTTTCATTTCTTTGTTCTTCTTTTCTTTTGTTCATTTATATAAATCTCCTCTTCTATGGTATTTTGCAGCGTAGTATTTTGTCTAACTCCAGGTCATTCTTTCCAATTCTATATGATTATGATACCAATCATCATTTTCTAAAAGCATTTCTGGAGAACCTACATTTTTAACTCTTCCGTCTTCTAAAATAACAACTATATCGCTTGCAAACATAGAGGATAGACGATGAGATATGGATAATACTGTATGTGCTTGACTTGCTCTTTGCAATACTGATACAATTTTCTCTTCTGTAATGGAATCTAAATTGGCTGTAATTTCATCTAGCAAAAGTATAGGGGGATTAGTTACAATAGCTCTTGCTATGGCTAGAAGCTGCTTTTGACCTTGAGAAAATAGCGTGTCATTGGATACTATTGTATCTAGCCCATTCTCTAGAGATGCAATATAGTCAGTCAATCCAACAAAGTCTATTGCCTTTTCGATTTGCTCCCTAGTAATAGTTTTGTCCTGTAAACTAATTTGTTCTTCAACAGTACCTTTGATAATATGAAATCCCTGGTCAACATACCCGAATATTTTACGTTTTTCAGAATTTGGTATATCATAAACATCTATTCCGTTTATTTTGATGCTTCCTTTTGATGGCTTGAGAAGCCCCATAATAAGTTTAAATAATGTTGATTTCCCGACACCAGTTCTACCTACAAAGGTAATTTTCTCATTAGGGTTGAAATTTAGATTTATATTTTTCAATATATCCGTACCTTCTTCATAGTGAAAGGTAATATCTTCAAAGGTCAATCTTACATCTTTAGAATCTGGAATAATGTCATTTACACTAAGCTCATACTTCTTAGGATCATCCTCAGACTCATTGTAAAAATCCTCCACCCTACGAATACCTGACATTGCCTGTTGAATGTTTTGAAGTTCCATTCCTAGATTCTCAATTGGTGCAAATAAATTAGATATTAATTCAATGGTTGCGGCGACCATTCCTAGGGATAACCCCAAATAGTTAAGTTGTTTAGAGGATAATACTACTATAAAACTAATTACAACAGCACGAATAAGTTGAATAGTTGGAGAGAACACCGAGTCATAAAAATTTACCTTCTCAATTGTCTTGTAGTTTCTAAGAAGGTATTTAATATAGTTTTCTTCCATATAATCTTCTATGCTATATGATTTAATCATCTGTACATTTTTTAAACTTTCGGAAATATGATTGTTCACCACTCCAACTAATATACGATTTTCAATCTGTGCTTTAAGCATTTTCTTTTGAAAAAGACGTGTAATACCATAAATTACTGGCAATATAATTAAAGTAACAATCCCAAGTTTTGAGCTGAACATCCAAATTGAAGCTATTATACCTATTATCTTGAAGCAATCAACTATCATACCAATAATGCCACCTGTAAATAGTGAATTGATAGCGTCAACATCATTTGTAAATCGAGAAACAATGGTTCCCGTACTATTAGTGGAAAAAAACTTCGCATTTATTTTTTCAATCTTTTCCATCATTTCAATTCTTATTTCTGTGGTTATCTTTTGCCCTAAAATTGTAAGGATAGCTTCTTTAACAAAATCAAATATTCCAATAAATAATAATACACCCATATAAGCAATAGCTAAGGTTAGCAAATTGTCATAATTTTTGGGCACAAGATTTTTATCTACTATATATTTTAATATTTGAGGAGGAATTAGACTTGCAATTACAGTAGCAAAAATCATAAATATCAACAACATAGTTATTACAATATTATCTTTAATTACTTTAATTATGGACTTTTTTATCATGCTTTTCCTCATGATGAGTGACCTCCTCCATACTCTGTAAATTATATATCGCTCCATAAAGTTTGGATTTTTCCATAAGTTCATCATGTGTCCCATATTCTACAGTTTTGTCATTGTGGAGTAATATAATCTTATTTATTTTATCAAAAATTGCTAAACGATGGGAAATTAGGATAATCAAGCTATCCTTATAATTATTTCTCAAATTGTTGATGATTTTTTCTTCCGTTTTCATATCAACCGCTGAAAATGGATCGTCTAATATTATAATTTTATTTTTTTGAAGCAAAGCTCTTGCAAGTGCTATTCTTGCTTGCTGACCACCGCTTAATCTAATTCCACTATTTCCTACTAGAGTATTTTCACCATCTGGCATAGCCTTTAAATCATCATCAAAGCAAACATCATTTATAACAGATGATATATCGTAGCTTTTTCCCAAAGTTATATTGTTATAAATAGTATCAGATAGTAAATGTGGGTTATGTCCTAAATATGATATCATCTGACTACGCTCATATTCAGAATAATCTCTTAGTTCTTTACCATCTATTTTAATGCTACCTCTATATGGATAAAGCCCTAATAATGATAATCCTAGGGTAGATTTGCCCGATGCAATAGAACCAGTCACACCTATTATTTCTCCCTGATACCCTTCAAAATTAATATTTTCAAAAATATTATCTTTACCACCGTCATAAGAAAAGCTTAGATTTTCCACTGATAATTTAGTCTTACTTTTATTTATATTAGAGGTAGTATTTTTACTTTCATATTCCGAAAGATAAGGTTTAATGCGTTTCCATGAAACTTGTGACTTTTGTACCGAGTTAAACAACTTAGCTGCTTTACTTGCCTTATTAGCCATGGCTGTAAACATTGTTATATATGTAGAAAAAATTCCTACAGTCCATACCCCACTTATTACCTTTGTACCTCCTAGATATATTACCATTATTATTCCAAACATTGATATTACAAAGTATATAGGTTGCATAGAATTTTCTAATATATTAGCCTTGATTGCTTTATTCTGTAAATCTTCTAATTCCATATTATAATTAATTCTATTTTGAGATTCCATACCGGTTACACGATAGAGCATGGAGTTTTCCATTGTATCATAGGTAATATTTGCAACTTCACTGCTTTTTTTACGATATGCAATTGAATACTTATAAATTATACCCTTTAGCTTTTCAGCACTTATCATTGCAATTGGGATGAAAATAATGGAATATAAGGTTATCTTCACATCATAAATAAGCATTGAAACTAGATAAGATGCCATAAGGACTCCTGTGTCAAATACTTCAGTTGTAAATTTCCGCATACCTTCTACACATAAGTCAACATCTGAAATGGCTCTAGTCATTAGATTTCCGACATTTTCATTATCTAATTCCTCTAACCTCATATGCATAATATGATTATATATCATAAGTCTCATTGTAGCACTTGTACTGTTAGCAAAACGTCTTATATAAAATCGTTTAAAATAGCGTAATAATTGTATCATTAAGATAATACCAATAAACTTTGCACCTAGTATAATAGTCGAATTGAAACTATCTCCTCGAAGTAGTGAGTCGATCAGTTTTCCCTGATAAATGGGGCCTAAAACAGTGCTAATGTTAAAAGCAAGACCGAATATAATTATAGATGCTACTACAAATTTCTCTTTCTTCCAATAATTTATTATCTTGTCTGGGTGATTAATTGGCTCAATTTTTAATTTAGACAAAATTTCACTTCCTTTTGTACTGTTTATTAACTAATGAAATAGTTTTACATAAAAACCGACCTAGGTTGGTCGGTTTCTAAGTTAGTTTGAAAGTTGCCTAGTTGTATTTCTATAAAACTTTACAATATCATACCATAACACAGAAATAGCAGCAATAGCAACACTTAAAATCATCTGAAGTACAGTTAATGGGGCTAGGTTAAGAATTCCATTAAGCGGCGTGTATAGCATCAACAAAAGCCCTCCAAAGGTCCCTAATGAAACTGCCCACATAACCTTATCCTTAATTAATTTAAACATTGAAATAAAGGCATAATCATAATTTGAACTATTTACTTGAACTAAAAATAAATTTGCAATCATAATGATTGAAAGTCCCATAGTTCTTGCTAGAGAAGGATTTCCAGGATTATTTCTCAGGAAAACAAAATATGTTCCAAAGGATGCTCCAAAAATAACAATTCCTTGCAATATACTTTTAATTAAAATTCCAGAGGAAAGAATTCTTTCCTGGGGATTTCTAGGCTTACGCTCCATTATATTTTTCTCAGAAGGTTGACGTTCCAACACTATGGAACATGTTGGGTCAATAATCAGTTCTAAAAGTACAACATGCACTGGAAGCAATAACAGATTTACAGGACTGATATTTAAGAATGGTGCAAGTAGTGAAGCAAATGCAATAGGTATATGAATAGTAAATACATAGCCTATAGCTTTTTTGATATTATCATAAATTCTTCTGCCATCTTTGATAGTATCTACAATAGTTGAAAAGTTGTCATCCATCAAAATTAAATCTGCAGCTTCTCTAGCAACCTCAGAACCCCGTTTACCCATTGCTATTCCAATGTCTGCATGCTTTAATGCTGGTGCGTCATTGACACCATCACCTGTCATGGCGACAATTTCACCATTTTCCTTTAATGCTTTTACTATACGCATTTTATGTTCAGGCAAGACTCTAGAGAAGATATTAGCATGTTGGACTCGGCACTTAAGTTCCGAATCACTCATATTTTCCAGTTCAGCTCCTGTAATGATATCGTCGCTATTTTCCATACCAATTTTTTTTGCAATTGCACTTGCTGTAATTCCATTGTCGCCTGTAATCATAACTACCCGTATACCAGCTTTAATACATTGTATAATATCATTTTTTACTGATTCTCTTGGTGGATCTGCAAGACCGACTAAACCCATAAAGGTTAATTTGCAATCGGTAATAACTTCAGGAATTTCTATTTCAGATTTTAGATTCATTGAAGCAACAGCTATTACTCTTAGACCTTCTATGGACATTTGAATTGCCTTGCCTTCTACTTGTTGAAGTTCATCATCCGTTAAATCACAAATAGTCAATATTTGCTCTGGTGAACCTTTAGCTGCAATAATAATATCTCCATCGTGATGCCAAACATGTCCCATCATTTTAAGTTCATTTGTGAATGCGTATTCAGTTATTAATTTTCCGCCAAATAAATGTTCTTTATTAATGCCTAGCTTTTCACAATGAGCAAGCATTGCCTTTTCCATTGGATCATATGCGTCAGTTTCACAGGCTAAACCCATAGTTTCACAGAGTATTTCATTATCACTGTTATAGCCCCATGTATCCTGAACAGTCATTTTGTTCATTGTAATAGTACCAGTCTTATCTACACAAAGTACAGAAACAGATCCTAATGTTTCTACAGAAGGAAGTTTGTGAACTAGAGTTTGTTTCTTCGCAAGGCGCCATGCACCCATGGATAAAACTACAGTCAATATCACAGGAAATTCTTCTGGTATCATTGCCATGGCTAGGGTTATACCAGATAAAATACTTTCAATTATCCTATCACCAAAATTGTGGTCTGGAATGTTGAAATAGGTAATGAGTGTAACTAAAAGAAACAAAACACCTGCAATTATTGTGCATACCTTTACAATATCATCAGTCTGTTTTTGTAGTGGTGTTTTACTTACAGGGGCGTCTGCCACGTTGGAACCAATTTTACCGTATTCTGTCTGTGTACCAATTTTATCAACTCTTACTGTTGCACTACCCTGTGTAACGAGAGTTCCTGCATAGCAATAATCCTTGCGCCAGTAATCACTATTATCTTTTTCCATATTATCAATAGTAACTTTCCATACACCAATGGATTCCCCTGTCAGTGAAGATTCATCAATACAAAGATCATTTGCTTTAATTATCTCCCCATCTGCTGGAATCTTCACTCCTTCATTAATTACCATTAAATCATTTGGCACTAAGTCTGAACTTAAAATCGTCTGTTCCTTACCATCTCGAATTACAGTTATATGTGGTGCTGATAAATCCTTAAGAGCATTTAATGTTTTGTCTGTTTTCCATTCTTGTATAACCTCGATGCTAATTACGCCACATACAAAAATAAGCATAATTACGCCGTCACGAGGCTCACCTAGAATAAAGTAGATTATCGAGGCTACAATTAATAAGAGAAACATTGGCTCGACCATAACATGAATAATTTTGCTTAAGAATGATTGCTTTTTTTCACTTACCAGTTCATTTTTGCCATACTGTTCCTGCAATTTTTTTGCTTGATTACTCGTCAGTCCTTCTAATGATGATGAAAAATTTTGTTCTGTCATAAATAAAATACCTCCAATTTTACTTTTTAAGTATTATTAAGATAAATCTATGGCATTGCAAAATTCTAATTGTACGTCTCAAAAATGTATAAAAAAACACATCTATGAAACATTTTACTGTCCCACAGATGTGAATAATTCAATCTGCTGCTGTTGCCAGCCCGGCCCCACAAACCCGTAAAGGGTTTATCGCCTGCTCAGTTTGTACTTTAGATATATGCAAGTGCAAAGAGATTATGAACATTATAGCATAGGTTTAGTCCCATATCAATAGTGGAAATGTTAATAATATCTTATGTTCATATACATCATATTGTGAATAAAATACCTACCAACATTTATGTAGGTACTTTATAAGTTGGGTATAATTACATCATACCCTAGTAATTTTATCGGATTAATTTTTGACGAAAAGGGTATATAATACTAATGATAATTCTTATCATTTAAAAACAATATTTTAAGAAGGAGTGCATTATGTCTAAAAATTTATTGAGTATAAAAAACTTAAAGGTAAATATAGAAGAAAAGGAAATATTAAAAGGACTTAACCTTGATATGGGTGAAGGTGAAGTCCATATAATTATGGGCCCTAATGGTAGCGGTAAGTCAACACTTGCCTACACTCTAATGGGACATCCTAGTTATGAAATTGTAGATGGTGAAATTAATTTTGATGGTGAAATTATAAATGATTTATCCCCTGATAAAAGGGCTAAAAAAGGTATCTTTCTATCATTCCAATATCCTGAAGAAATACCTGGTGTAACTGTTGAAGAATTTTTAAGAACTGCTAAGACATCAGTAACTGGTGAAACCCAAAAAATTATTCCCTTTAAAAAATTGTTAAAAGAAAAAATGGAATTATTGGATATGAAAGAAGAATATGCTTCTAGGTATTTAAACCTAGGATTTTCAGGCGGAGAAAAGAAGAAAAATGAAATTTTACAGATGTCCATTTTAGAGCCTAGTCTTTCAATCCTTGATGAAACAGACTCAGGGCTAGACGTTGATGCTATCAGAATAGTTGCTGAGGGCGTAAATAGAATTAAAGACGATAAAAAATCTATTTTAGTTATCACCCACTATAACAAATTACTAGACTATTTAGAGCCTGATTATATCCATATATTATTGGATGGAAGAATTGTTAAAACTGGAGGATTGGAAATAGCTAAAGAAATTGACGAAATAGGGTACGAAAATATTAAAGCTGAATTCTCCTATGATGGAGGTAAATAAATGGAAAGAAAGAAAACATATATTGAAGATATTGAAAGAGGTATTTATGACATTAAAAATGAATTTACCTACGCTTATAAAACTGATAAGGGTCTAACCCCAGAGATTATAAGAGAAATTTCCAGGGAAAAGAATGAGCCTGAATGGATGACTGACTTTAGATTAAAGTCCCTGGACA
>JAPXKQ010000050.1:0-16379 GCA_033809995.1 Tissierellaceae bacterium | reverse complement strand
ATGACAAGATTATATCCTGCAATTCTATAATATAAGTCCTGTCTCAATCGCCCCTCTTCCATTAGCTTATAGGGATCCTCATTCATAGCACTGATTACCCTACATTTAACTGGGTACATTTCCTTGCCCCCAACCCTTCTTAACTGTTTTTCCTGTAAAACCCTTAAAAGTTTTGTTTGCATATTTATTGGCATTGAATTGAGTTCATCTAAAAACAATGTCCCCTCTCCCGCTTCTTCAAATAACCCTGAAGAATCAATAGCACCAGTAAATGCACCCTTAACTGTACCAAACAATATACTTTCAAGAAGATTTTCAGGAATAGCAGAACAATTTATTCCAATAAAAGGCTCCGAATTTCTTTTCCCGTAATTGTGTATACTTTGGGCGAATACTTCTTTTCCAGTACCTGTTTCTCCAACTATCAAAATATTGTTATTAAGCCAAGCAATTGACTGAGCTTCTTGTATCAATTTTTTCATCTTTGTGCAGGAACCGATTATATCAGAAAAGGTAAACCTAGTTCCATTAAATTTGATGTATGCTTCTTCTTTAGTTTTACCACCAAATTGTCTTTTTAACTCAACGGTTTCTGATAATAAAGATTGGAGTTTTGTTTCGTTTTTACTTATAGAATATACCCCGATAACTTCACCATCTTTTTCAATTGGATAAGTACTATAGGATTTATATATAGGTTTTCCGTTATTAAAGGCATGGGCTTTGTATTTATTTATTATTGGTATTCCAGTTTCTTGGACAGCCATATGTTCAGATTTGCTTTTGTCACTATAACCGTAGGCATCCCAAATATAGTTACCTAGCATATCCTCAGATTTCATTTCTTCTAATTCTTCCATGGCAGGATTATAGATAACTACCTTTCCGTCCTTGTCACTTAATAATACTCCATCATATAACTTTTCAATAATCTTTTCAAAACAATATACTTTAGTATTATCATCATTATAGTTACCGATTAAATCAAAAATTACAATTAAACTATCTAAATTATTCAACCTTATATTTGATAATATATAATTATTATTTTTAATTTTTATTTTTAAATTTTTATTAAAAATTATCTCATTTATATCAGTATTTAACTCTTTTATATTTTTAACGTCTATAAGTTTGGACAAATCATTGCTTGTCCATAAAACATTTCCAGCTTTATCAACTATTAAAGAATAAGGTTTGAAGTTTGTAACAATTTCTCCAATCGATTTTATATCCATTGTATTTCCTCCAATCTATACCTACCCGATACCCTAATTATATCATAAAAGAAAAAGAGCGTACAAATATACGCTCATATGTTTAAATTTATAAATCCTTTTTTCTATATATATTATAGGATATACTACTTGATAAATATAAGATTATAAGGATTATTAAAGGTGAAACTTTTAATATAGTCATAAATTGATTTTCAGTTGGCATCGGAACACCAATTCCACTTAAAGCATAAGCAAGTGCTACGGGAATTATAAATACAGACATCATCATTAGCCTACTTTTTTCTACACCAAATTTAAATACTAATGGTAGAATGATACAACTGAATATAATTGCTACTCCAAAAATTATATATGAAGCAAGCAAAAAATCTTGGATGCTCATTTTACCTTTTAATAAAATGACTACGTAACCTATAGCGGTTGACAAAACTACCCCTACAAGAGAAAGTAAAACTGAAAGAATATATTTGCTATATACGATCTTTTTTCTGCTAATTGGCATTGCCAAAGCAAACTTATCCCACTTAGCTAAATCATCATATGCCATTGATGTAATACTCATCGTAGCTAGCAAGAATACAATCATACCTGTTAAAATACTTGGGTCTCCTGATTTAAAAGCAAATAGGAAGTATAATGCAATTATAATAATGACTGTACTAAAGTTCTTTTTTAAATTCAATAAATCTTTAATTAGTAGACCCTTCATTGTTATCCCTCCTTATATAATAAAGCATTATATCCTCTAGATTAGCGGAATCTATAGTGAAATCTTTATACTTACTATTTAGCTTATTATTTACTAATATCCCATATCCAAATTTGTTTTTCCTATACCCTATGATATCCATCTTATCGATTTTATCAAAGTCACTTAGACCGCATTTAATAATCCCATAATTATTAATTATTTCATCATTTGACTCTGTAAAGACTAGTTTTCCATCATGAATAAATGTAATATAGTCTGCTATTTTATCCAAGTCACTTGTTACATGGGTTGAAAACAATATTGATTTCTCCTCATCCTGAATAAAATCTAAAAATATATCCAATACCTCACTTCTAACCACTGGATCAAGACCACCTGTGGGTTCATCTAAAATAAGTAATTGAGGATCATGTGATAAGGCAGCTGCAATTGACAGTTTCATCTTCATTCCCTTAGAATAATCTTTTATAATCTTATCCATAGGCAAGTTAAATTTCTTAATATAGCTTAAAAACTTTTTATTATCCCACTTATCGTAAATATTTCCCATAATAATAGAAATATCCTTTGGTCTTAAATTATCATGAAAATAACTTTCATCTAAAACCACCCCAATATTTTCCTTGATTTTTAGTTCATCATCTATATTATCTAATCCAAATATCTTTATTATGCCATTGTCCTTTTTGATTAAATTTAGTATTAGCTTTATGGTAGTTGTTTTGCCTGCACCATTTTCACCAATAAGTCCCATTATGCTACCCTTGGGTAGATTAAAACTAATATCATTTAAAGTGAAATCTATATAATGTTTTGTGAGATGTTCTATTTGCAATATATCCATTTTATTCCTCCTCGTATAAAGTCTTTAATATATCCATTAATTCTTCTAAAGTAATACCACTACTTTTAGCAATATCTACACTTTTTTGAAGACATTCCTCAGCCATACGAAGATGTTCTTCTCTAATAAATTCTAGATTTTTACTAGCAACAAAACTGCCTCTACCTGTGACAGTTTCAATAAAACCATCTCGTTCTAATTCTTCGTAGGCACGTTTAGTGGTGATTACACTTATTCTAAGTTCCTTTGCCAGCAGTCTCATAGATGGAAGGGCGTCCCCTTCTTTAAGTTCTCCTGTAATAATTAAATTTTTTATCTGTGAGGCTATTTGCTCATAAATAGGACTCTTGTTTGAATTGCTTATTATTATATCCATAATTTCACCCTAAAATAAAAATATTGTATATATACTATATATACAATATATCAGGTTGATTTATTCATGTCAATAAAAATTTTTTCAAAAAACAAGAAAAAGAGACTTCTACCAAAAGTCTCTCTTTCATTCCTATTTATAAATTAAATCTTCATCGTATTCCTTTGGCAATAGTATTTTCTTAAGGACCACATCATTTAGATGGGTGAGGTTCCCTCTTTCCCATTCTGTGAGCCCATATTTATACTTGCCATCTATTTTCTTATCTTCTAATACATTGGTAAACTTAAGTATTCTACAATTATATTTACCATCAGGCAATTTTTCATTTAGTATATATACAGGAAGTATTTTTAGATTATGGATAAATGTTTTGGTTTCCCCATCCAATTCTCCCTTAGCTAAGTCAAATTTTATAGTGTAGGCTAGGCTTGAGTTCCTGCTTCTTGGATGATAGGTTACAAAGTTTCCAAAGGCATATACTATGAATCCTTCCTTAGTTTCTCCATCTTTTTCATATACATATTTCTCCATTGGCTGACTTACATGGGGATGATTACCTAGTATAATATCTACTCCTGTTTCAATGATTTCATGGCCTATTTCTACCACATTTTTATGGGGATACATCTCAAACTCCCAACCCCAATGGCAACAGGCTATGATTTTATCTGCTCCCTTTTCCTTAGCTTTCTTTACATGTCTTTTGATTAGAGATATATCACAGACTTCATCATTGAATCTTACTTCATTGACTAGGTATTCCTTGCCTTTTGGCACAGATCTCCCATTTAAATCCATGGTGTAAGCAAGCATGGCCACTTTTATTCCATTTAAATCTATTATTTTAACATCTTCCTGCTCTTCTGTGCTTCTATTGGTTCCAGAGAAATATACCCCTGCATTTTCCAACTCTTCTATGGTAGCCAGTAGCCCTTCCTTACCCCAATCTATGGAATGATTGTTGGCTGTACTAAAACAATTGATTTTACCCTCATTGATAAATCTTTCCAACATCCCTCTAGATGTATTCATCTGAGCCGGTTGACCAAATACTTGGGTCCTTCCTATGGGTTTATCCATGTCCACAGGGGACTCTAAATTTGCACATACTAAATCTGCACTTCCATAGAATTCTACTATATCATCAAATATATATTTTGTATTTTCTGGTACTAATACATCTACTGCTAATAAATCTCCAGCGGAAGATATGGAAGCAGTATTTTCTATTTTAAATCCTTTTGGGAGTTTAAAGCTTAAATCCTGATTTCTAAAGTATTCTTCTAAACCAGATCCCTTTTCAGCTACTTCCAATTGATTAAACCAATGTCTGTAGGCCCATTTAGCTTTTTCCAATTTGCTATTGA
The DNA here is from genome assembly GCA_033809995.1 of Tissierellaceae bacterium. Classification (GTDB taxonomy): domain Bacteria; phylum Bacillota; class Clostridia; order Tissierellales; family Tissierellaceae; genus Paratissierella. Next base: position 11,836 of record JAPXKQ010000050.1, on the reverse strand, counting down.
CCACATTATATCTTCCTTTTTGGACCTTTGGATATTGGAATTCACTTTTAAATATGGTTCCTGCAATTTTTACTGCTTTTTCTAGTCTTTCTTGTTTGCTCATATTATGACCTCATTTAACATTAAGGCTTCATTCCCTTTTTAGTTGCTATTTTAAATACTCCTAGAGATAATAGTATTACTCCCACCATAACAAAACTTTGTAATGTTCCATAGGATTTACCTAGTATTAGTGCAAAGATTATAGCTATAGAGAAAGGTACTATGGAAGCCTTTTTATTTTTTAATACTACTGGAAATACCATAGGACCCATTAATGCTGGTAGTATATTGTCAAAGGCTGGTTTAATCAATGGTTTATTTAATAATGGTGTAATCATCGGTGCTAAAAAAAGCATACCTAAAAATATTATCAAAGTAGTTACAACTGCTGACGAAGCTACAGCTATTATGGAAATTACCCTTCCTTTTTCACTGCCTTCTTCTACTCCCATGATTCTCATGGCATTTAGTGCTGCTGGCAATTTCATATTCTGAACATTTCCCGTTGTTGATGCTAAGTAAATTGCTCCAGGTCCTATTATAGGTGCCATAGATAATTTTTCTGCCAAACCTACCAATGCAAAAGTTACAGCTATGGGGGCTACTACTGTTATTAAATGTAGTACATTTATATTTAGTTTAAAGTATAGGGTAACCCCCAAGGGTACTGATATGAAGAATACCCACATTACTAGGGTTGTGATAATTCCTACTCTATGAACTTTATTATCAAAACTTTCAGTTTGCGCTAATTTTTTTTCTGCAGTATCCATCTATATCCCTCCTATTAGATTTGCAGCTGTAGATGCTGCTATCATACCAAATATCATACTTAACGAAAATGCAAATTCTTTTAACCATTGTACTTTTTCCGATACTTTTTCTAAAATTAACATAGACGCAGCTGATATTACCACGGCACTTAAGGTAACTACATTGGTTACATCTATTAAATATGGTGCAGAGAAGGTTGCCATCATACCTAAAAACATTATGGGGCCTATCATAGCACCCATTCCATCTTTTTTTGATGTAAGTTCCTTCATCTTATTATCATATTTTCTAAGTATAAGTACGGTCATTCCTGATAGCATAATTCCCAAGGTAGCTACCCACATTATGGCTCCATATATATCTGGAGTAAAGTTAGCTTTTGCAAGACTTTCATATCCGTAGGATTTAACAGCCATATCTGCTACCATGGTCTCATAAACTGCTGAACCTATAACACTTAATCTTAGCCAAGGGAAAAATCTTCCCAAAGCTGGTAATAGTATCATATAACTTAATATTATGGGTAATGATGGAACTATGGAAAATATGGCACTACTTTTTACTACTTTCACAATATCTGATTTTGTAAATCCTAATTCCATAGCTCTTTTGTAGGCCATTTTAAAAAATATGACACATTGTACCATTGCAAAAAAGATGGCTATTCCTGCCAGTATGAACATTATACTGCTATTAGAAATAAAAGAATAATTTGGACTCATTTTTATCCCCCCTATTTAATCATCCCAGGTTTTACATCTTCTGGAATTATGGTTTGGTACTTTCTTCCGTTCAATGCATTTTTCAAATCTACCTTTGCTTGTTCTACCAGTTCAGGTTGATTTAATATATCTACTGCTGTTTTTGCCATCACTGTAGCTGCTGCTTTCATTCCTTTATGGGCTATGCCGGATTTCCCTTGTGCTACTGCTTGCCAGGAGTGGGCTGCTGTTCCTAGGGCAAAAGTTTGACCTGAAAACCACGCTGTAGGTATTTTCCAACTTACATCTCCTACATCTGTGGAGCCCATTTTCTTTGGGTTGGGTGGGAAATATCCTAATGCCATAGGTCCATTAAAGAGATTTGCTCCCTTTTCTCCCATAAATGTTTGTGCTAAGTTTTGATACATCATAACACTGCTCTTATCTCCCACATTGAAGAATCCTTTAGCATATTCTAATTCTTCCTCTGTATATTGCAGTGGATATGTTCCCTGTATATGTTTATATATTAATTGGTCTAAAGTTTTGTTTTGTACTATATCTGCATAGGCACTTACCACTTGAATCTCTACTTCTGTACCACACATCATGGCTGCCCCTTTAGCTATATTGTTTACCCTCTCCAATAAATCAAGCAATTGATCATTTTTAGGAGCCCTTATAGAGTATAAAACTTGAGCTTTTGCCTGAACTACATTTGGTGCATTGCCTCCTGTATCCGTTACTGCGTAGTGAACTCTTGCCTCTGGTATCATATGCTCTCTTAAATAGTTGACTCCCACATTCATCAGTTCTACTGAATCTAAGGCACTTCTACCTAAATGGGGAGACACTGCCGCGTGGGAACTTATTCCTTTGAAATTATAAAATACCCTTGCATTGGCTAGAGTCGAGGTGGATCCTACTGTGATATCGAAGGGGTGCCATGCTAAACATATATCACATTCGTCAAATACTCCTTCCCTTACCATAAAAGCCTTACCTGCCCCGCCTTCTTCTGCTGGACATCCATAGTAAATTACTGTACCTTGAATACCGTTTTCCTTAACATAATCTTTAACTCCTACTACTGCTTGCATACATCCCGTACCTAATAGTTGGTGACCACAACCATGACCTGTTCCTCCTTCTACTATAGTTTCTTTCTCGGTTAAATTTGCTTTTTGTGAAAGACCTGGTAATGCATCAAATTCCCCTAAAAATCCTATAACTGGTTTCCCACTTCCAAATCTAGCACTGAAGGCTGTTTCTATTCCTCCAATTCCTTTTTCAATTGTGAAACCTTCTTCTTTAAGTACTTGTATTTGTAATTCTGAGGATTGATGCTCATTATAGGCTAGTTCAGCGAACCCCCAAATTGTATTAGATACCTCCACGAATTTATTATGTTTTTCATTGATTGACCTTTCTAAAAATTGATATGTCACAATATTCCCTCCTTTCTTATAATCTTATATCCTTACTACACATATAAGCAAATATATATATTTTATATAGATATAAGTAATTCATATAATGTTGAAACTTAGCCAATATAGTACTATACTTAGATAGAGGGGTGATATATATGAAGCTTAAACAAATAGAATATGTATTGGCCGTTGCTAATACTGGTTCATTTTCCAAGGCTGCCAGTGAGCTATATGTGTCCCAGCCTAACATTAGTTCTTCTATTTTAGCTTTAGAAAAGGAATTAGGATATGATATTTTCAATAGAACGAATCAGGGGATAAGCCTTACTGTAGAGGGAAATCTCTTTTTAAGATATGCTACTAATATTATTGGAGAGTTAAAAAAAATTGATATAATTGCGGAAAAATCTCCTTATAGAAATTTTTCTGCTGAAACAATGTTTAATCATACTGCGATTTCACAAGCTTTTTCAAAACTATGTAGCCATTATGAGGATGCAAATCATTTAAATTTTTCTATACATTCTAATACTTCCAACGAGATTTTGGAAGATATTTATCTAGGTAAAGCAGATGTAGGGATTATTCTAATCAATAAGATAACTTTAGATACCTATAAAAATACTCTACCTAAAAAAGCACTAACCTTTGAAGTAATTGAAAATATGAACTTAAACATAAATATTAGAAAAGGGCATCCCTTGCTGAAGAACAATACTTTAGACTTTAAACGTTTACATAAATACCCACATGTAAGTTATAATTATAATTTGATTTCTGATTTTCCAGATGTTTTTTCTATTGGATTAATCAATCCTGATAAAATGATAAATGTAAATGATAGTAATACTAGGGGACAGATTATCATATCCAGTAATGCCTTTGGCATAGGCTGTGACCCCCATCCTATGACTAGGATACATGATTATATAGTCTCAGTGCCTATACCAGATACGAAGACCTATTTAGTAATGATCTCTCAAGAAAAACAGTCCCAAAATGAGGAACTACTCCTCTTTAAGGAACTGTTGAAAGCTGAACTTGCTAAGTTGAGGCCTAATTTGATTTGATAAAACCAATGTGCCCATACTTATTGTCCCCAAGTTATGCAATTGCTATATCTGTCTTTTAATGATTTATCAATCCCCTATTATAGGCATCTTCAAGCATATACTCTACAAATTTCCACAATTCATCTGAGGATGCCTTTACTGGTGCTATTCTTTTATAGATATCCTCTTTTGCTACATTGTACTTTCTCCAGGTTCCACCATTATTATTATAATTACTTAGCATAGGTTGTAATCTATCCATACTTGCTGCAAATATTGCTTCAGGAGTTTTTTGCTCTTCAAACTCATCCCATAGTGCCCTCAATTCGTTGCCCTTATCTTCGTCTAACATCCCATACAATTTATCTGCAGCCGCTAATTCTCTATCTCTTTTATCCATATTTCCAACATTATCATAGCAAAATGTATCCCCAGCATACAGTTCAACTAAATCATGAGTTAGTAGCATCTTGATTACCTTGCACGTATCTATTTTTTCATTAGCATATTCAGAAAGAAGCATTGCCATTATTGATATATGCCATGAGTGCTGAGCATCATCTTCTTGTCTATCTTGACCTATTACACTAGTTCTTCTAAAAATTGATTTCATCTTATCTAGTTCTACTATAAATTCTATATCCTTCTTTAGTCTTTCACTTACCAAAAAAATCATCTCCCACTTAAATCTTTAAATATACTATAAGAAAAGCACCTAACGATGGTTAAGGTAGCTTTTCTTGAAATTCATATACGGAAAGTTCCTTATTAAAACAAGTGGTAGAACTTTCCTATTCATTATAACATATTTTATTAACATATTTTATTTGTTTTTACTTATCACCTAAATATATCATTTTGAATATATATATAATATGAGCATAAGTTATTAAAACTTGTGCGGAATTAATTAAATTTATACCCTGTATAATACTCTATAACACCCCTTATGAAAGACAGGTTAGACTCCCCCACTAACCTGTCCTTTATCATTATCTAAAACCCAAATAAAACCCTCCATCTTTTCTTCATGACACAATTATACCATAATCCACAATTTGGTTTTTGAAATAATTTGCATATAATTTCACTACTAGATTAAGACTATATATATTATAGTTTTGGAGGGTGTATAGTTAAATTGCACATCATTTGAATTTTTTTAACCATTTTGGGGTAAATATATTTTAAGGAAGGTGATATTGTGAAAGAGAAAAAAATTGATGTAAATGGACTCAACTGTATCATAGAGGATGAACCTCGTGACACTTCTAAATTAAAAGAACCTATTGATAGGCCGAATGAGGGAAGTTATAGGATGCATAAGGATTCTAAAATAGAAGATACTGCCACCGATATTTATTATAAAACTGAATGTAAAATACCCGATTCGAAAGTAGCAATACCAACAGAGGATGCTGTAATTGAAGCTAAAGAATGGGTAGATGATGTAAACAGAAAATAGCCTTTTGATGGGCTATTTTTTTTAGCGAATATTCTTTTAACTTCTGACATTTTAAGAACAGTACTACCTCTAGATACCAATTATAGTGTATATATAATTATGCATTTATATAAATTGTAATAATTTTTACTATATTCCTAATACTAACTATATAATCTTTGAAAGGATGGTTGGCTATGGAAAATAAGAGAGCTATGGAAGAAATAATCCAGCAAGCTAAAATGATTGAAGAAAATAACTTTTCAAATATGGAACACACTACAAGCATAAGTATGTTACTTAATTCTAATGATTTGGCTCAACCCAAGGATAGGGAATTATCAGATAAATTCAATAGACTTAATAAACAATTAGAAGACATAAATCAACTTACATCAGATTTATTAAATGATTTGACAAGTAGACATAATTAAACTCATTGGGGTTTAGACCTCAATGAGTTTTTCTAATAATGTAGGTTTGTGGTAATAATAGCCCTGCAATAAATCTACACCCAATTCTTCACACACTTCAACTATTTCCTTGGTTTCCACACCTTCAGCAACAGTGGTAATATCGTTTGCCTTACAAAAGTCCACTATGCTTTTAACCAAGTCTCTAGAAACCATATTCCCATCAACTTTTTGTATTATTGATTTATCAATTTTAATTACGTCTATAGGAAGTTCAGCTAGGGATTGGTATGAAGAATATCCAGTTCCAAAGTCATCAATGGCTATTGAAACACCCTGATTTCTTAATAGTTCTAGATAACAAAGAGCTTCATCTCTTTTCAATAGAATATCTTCTGTTATTTCAATTTGTAGTTTTTTTGGACTTAAATTGTTCAGTTTAATAGTTTCGGTTAAATACTCTATGGTTTCTTCCTTAAAATCCTTTGGCGAGAAATTTAGTGATACAACGATATCTTCACTATCAGAATCAATTGCTTTTTCAACAGCTATATCTATCATAAATTTAGTAAGTTCACTGATAAGCTCTGTTTTTTCGATAATTGGAATGAAATTGTCTGGGTAGATCTGCATATTATCGTCTGTAATCCAACGGACTAATAGTTCACTACCGTGTATCTCTCCAGTTTTTAGATTATATATATTTTGATAAGCAGCTTTTATATTGCCATTAGCCAACGCATACTTAAAATTGCTCGCAACACTAATTATATTTTTATAATAAGTATCAAGGGTTTCATCATAGATTACTAATTTAATTTCATTTGCTATTGCATATCTTAAAGAAATCAGAGCCTGCCTCAATGCCTCTATTGTTGCGGCATCCTTTTCAACTTCTGTAATTCCAATATTTATTTCTATATAAATAGGAATATTATCAACATTAAGTGTAGTTTTATTAAGGCTTTCTAAACTTTTTATAATATCCTCTATTTTTGTTGTTGAATTATCATGATTTACGATTAGAATAAACCCCATCCCATCATATCTATAAAAATCAATATTATTATAATCCTTTAACAATTCCTTTAACATTATAGAAAAGTTTAAAATTGTTTTGCTAATAAAGCTATATCCGAAAAAGCCCAATATCTCTTCATATTCCTTTACTGACAATGCTATAATAGTTTTTGGAAAATCGCTGAAACTGACATCATTTTTAAGGGATTCTATATTTTTAAATCCCGTAATTAAATCGTGAGTTGAAAGATTTGTTGTATATTCTTTATTTTTTTTATTATAATCTGAGAAGTATCCTATGATAAAAGCGATTGATAAGTAGATAAATAATCGTATAATCCAATTTATCGGTTGCTGCATTAAATTTAAACTAGTATTTAAAGGCATGAAGGGTCCTACCATTAAAGCACTTAAAAATGCGTGAATAACACCTATTAGGACTCCATTGGTAGATGATATCAATGCTATTGGAATATACATTAAATTTGCATATACTTTGCTTGTCCCTCCAGTTAGATAAACAAAAAGTGCTATTATTATAGATAAAAAACATGATAAAATTGCTAGCATTTTATTAATATTTTTTATTTTTACTTTCTTAAACATAAATAAACCCCTTTGGTATTTTAAAACTTTAAATTCATAAACTTGATACCCTATTACTTATATACCTCGTCAAACCATGTTTAAACAAAATAATACTTTATATCCAAAATTAACACTATTTATGATAAAATGAAGTTAAAGTTTGTATTAATGAAATGAGGAGGACTAATGAAATCCAATAGAAAAATAGAATGGACAAAACTTGATAATGCATCTAAAATCTTCCCTTCTATAGCTAATATAAAGGATGCTAAAGTATTTAGAGTTTCTTGTGAGCTTTATGAAAATGTTGATCCAATATTTTTGCAAAAATCATTGGATTTAACCATGGAGAGCTTTCCTTTTTATAAATCAGTCTTACGAAGGGGTGCTTTTTGGTATTACTTTGAGAATAGTAATATATAACCTAGAGTCGAAATTGAATCAAAATCAATATGTGCACCCATTTATTTAAAGGATAAACGAAATTTATTGTTTAGGGTATCCTATTTCAACAATAGAATAAATCTAGAAATTTTTCATGCATTAAGCGATGGAGCCGGTGCTTTATGGTTTATTGAAACACTTATATTTCATTATATAATACTTAAATATGGAAATTTACTAGAAGGAAATATCCCTAATCTTGATTATAGGGCGTCAATGAGTCAAAAGACATCGGATAGCTTCAAGAAAAACTATCATAAGAATATTGGAAATAGGATTAAAAAAAGAACAAAAAAAATTAAGGCTTATCAAATTAAAGGTACTAGACTAGATGAAAAAAGGATGAAGGTTATTGAAGGTTCCATGTCTGTTAAAGATATAATGCATATTTCACATGAATATGAAACTACATTAACAGTTTTCCTTACATCATTATTTCTATATTCAATTTACAAGGATATGCCTGTAAGTAAAAGAAATCTAACTGTTGTATTATCAGTTCCTATAAATTTAAGAAAATATTATGATTCATCAACTGCTAGAAATTTCTTTAGTACTATGAATATTAGCTATAATTTTGAAAAAAATAGTTCTGATATTAAAGATATTATTAGGGCTGTAGATTCAATATTTAAGGAAAATTTAACTAAAGAAGAAATAGATTTTAAACTTTTTAAGTTTATGTCACTTGAAAGTAATTCGTTGGCAAGAGTAGTACCTCTTCCCCTTAAAGATATATCCTTGAAAATAGCAGATAAAATAAACGACAGGGGAATAACAACTTCAATTTCAAACATTGGTAGGATAAATGTACCGCCAGAAATTAAAAAATATATAAAGCAATTTAGTGTTTCTGTAAGTGCTAAAATGCCCAAAATTACACTTTGTTCTTTTGAAGATAGAATGTTAATAACCTTTACATCACCCTTTAAGGAAACTGATATTCAAAGGACTTTCTTTCAATTTCTATCAGATAAAGGTCTTGAAATTGAAATTTCATCAAATGATTAGAAATGAGGATAATTAATGAAATCTTGTAATTATTGTAATGTTAAAATAAGAGGAAATAAAGAAAAATGTCCATTGTGCGGTAATCCTCTTCCATATACCTATAATGAAAATATGGAAGAAGACATATTTCCTGCAATCCCACCGTTCTACGAAAGCCATTTAGCAATAAGAATCATGATTTTTATCTCTATAGTTTCTGTAGTTGTTAGCTTTGCTATAAATATTATATTCCCTTCAAATATAAATTGGCCCTTATTGTTTTTATTTGGGCTTATTAGCGTTTGGTTAGGTTTATATGTTATTGTACAAAAAAGATATCATATTCCTAAAAAGATAATGTGGCAAACAGGGATAATCTCATTATTATCTATTTTTTGGGATTGGAGAATAGGTTGGAGAGGTTGGTCCTTAAGCTACGTGATACCTATAGCATGTATTTCTGCGATGGTAATTATGTTTGTAACTGCAAGAATTCTTAAACTTAGTGCTAGAGATTATATTATATATTCATTAATTGATAGTTTATTTGGTATTATACCTTTAATCTTTATTTTATTTGGTTGGGTTAAGGTAATTTATCCTTCAGTTATAAGCATTGGACTTAGTATCATTTCCCTTTCTGCAATTTTAATCTTTCAGGGGGAGGATATTAAGGCAGAGATGGATAAGAGGATGCATATTTAAAGGGACTTTAAAGTCCCTTTTTTAGATAAAATCCCATCATACTATCGTAATTCCTTCAATAATCCTTGCTCTAATTTTCCCTAATAGTTTTTTATAATTTTCATCTAAATTATTTATATCTAATTTCTTATGAAATACAGTATACAATGTCAAATCTCTTAGCTTTAGAAAATATGGCATTTCATCTACCCAAAAATCCTCTAATTTATTTTCGCTAATGTATCCTTCCATAAAAGCATCTAAAAAGTAATCTGCAAATGCTTTTTTGTCTTCTTTACTATAGTCACTACATCTCCACCAAATAGTATAATACAAGGCTATTGCTATATCACTTATGAACCACTGGTATGAGCAATCATCGAAGTCAAATACTGTAATTTTACCTTCATCAACAAAAAAATTGCCTGAATGTACATCTGTATGAATTAGACCATAATCATCTATTGTCATAGGTAAATTCTTCAAATACCCTAATAATCCATTTCCAATATCAACAATTTGTTTATCTTCTATAGGCAGGTATTTTGTGAAATTCATTAGTTCATCCTCATGCCATTGAGGTCTTTTAAATTCTTCTCTGGATGGTTGAAAGTTTTTTGTGACTCTATGCATCTGACCAATAACTTTACCCCATTCAATTATCAAATCTCTATTAAATAAATTGAGGGTTATCCTCCTTACTAATTCCCCTTTTGCTTTTTCAAATAAGCTCACTATAAAATAGTCATTTTCTATATATATTTCTTCAGCTAGCTTCCCATTGATAGAATAAAGTGACTTAGCGACACTTACCCCATTATTAGCTAAATAATTTATCCATTCCAATTCTCCTAAAACCATATTTGTACTACGATGGGAGCTATGTGTCAGTCTTAGGATATAACTTTCACCATTTCTATCTCCTTCGTAAACATAATTTTCAAATGAGCCTAATAGCTTCAATGAATCCGTAGATAAATTAAATCTTTTTGCTGCTTCAAATAAAATTTCATTACTAAATTGTAGTTCAACTTCTCTTTCCAAGAAAATCCCCCTTCTCCATACTATCTATATCTATTGATCTTGAGTAAACACAGGCGTCACCGCCCATGCTCCTCTACAGAACCGTACTTGCCCTATTAAGGCATACGGCTCTTCACATCATATTTTAATTCATCTATAAAATAAGCTTACTTTTACTGTTGGCTCTAATAACGGAAAAGTCCTCAATAGTCCATTGTAAAATGTATCTAGTGTGTAGCTTCTTTTTTGACTTCTTCTATTGAGCCATTTAAATAGTAGCCATTTGACTACATTTAGATAGCTTTTTACACCCCTTGTATTATCTGTTACTCCATAATACTGATAGTGTCCCCGTAATTTCTGATTAACTTTCTTAATCATGTCCTCTACAGGCATATTTCGATTATTCTTTATCCATTCTTTCATTGTTTTAATCTTACTTCTAAGTTTCTTCTTGCTTGTTTTGACTTTACAACGAAAGAATTCTTTCCTACCATCTACACTACAATAGAATGTAAATCCCAAGAAATCAAAAGTTTCAGGCTTTCCTAGTCCTCGTTTAGCTCTGTTTTGCCTGGCAAACCTCCCAAACTCTAATATCTTTGTTTTCTCCATGGATAATTCTAATCCAAATTTAGAAAATCTTTCTATTAGGTTTCGATAGAATTCCTCTGCTTCCCATTTGTTTTGGAAACAACAGACAAAATCGTCACAATATCTTATTAAACAGGCTTTGCCCTTGCATTGTCGTTTTACTTTTACATCAAACCAGTTATCTAGTACATAATGAAGATATATATTTGCAAGTACTGGGGACGCTCCATTTCCCTGTGGTGTTCCTTTTTCACTATCTAGGAATTTTCCATCATCCATAATTCCAACCTTTAGAAATTTCTTAATTATTTCTATAAATTTCTTATCAGCTATATCATGTTCTAGGAATTTAATCATCCAATCATGGTCTACATTGTCGAAGAATCCCTTTATATCTGCTTCTACTATATAATTAACCTTGTGGTATTGTACATCTTCAATGATTTCCCTTACCGCTTGATGACAGTTTCTATTGGGTCTAAATCCATATGATGTATTGTAAAACTTAGGTTCATATACCATAGTTGTAAATGATAAAATTAAAATGTACAATTAGTGGCAAATAAAAATGTACAAAATTGTACATCCTTGCTATTCTAGATTTAGGAGGGATAGCAATGGAAAACATCTTAAG
>JAPXKQ010000049.1:0-16468 GCA_033809995.1 Tissierellaceae bacterium | reverse complement strand
ACTCTCTAGCCCATTGTTCAATATCAATATCGCCAAGTCTTTCTCTAAGTTCATTTTCTGTACCAAGCTTTTCATGAATCTTATTCATTTTTTTACCGTTGGAGTATACTGTTTTAACAACATAAAAGGAAGCAGCATTTTTAGTTCTGGAAACCTGAAGTCTCATGGGTAACCTCCTAGTATTTATAGGTAGATTATACCACATTGGGCAACATTGTGCAATATAAATATATAAAATTTGACAAAAAAATAAAGCCTTTTCAATGGCTTCAGCGATTTTTTTATCGTGCAAGTGTCAAAGATCCGCTATCATTCCGAGCGTAGTCGAGGAATCTCCTATTTTAATTGTGAATTCGCATAAGTATCGTTTTTTTCTTGACAACAATAAATAATAGGAATATAATTAATGTAATAATAAAAAAATAAGTATTATATCTTCAGGGCGAGGTGCGATTCCTCACCGGCGGTATAGCCCGCGAGCCTATTTAGGTTGACTTGGTTAAATTCCAAGGCCGACAGTTAAAGTCTGGATGAGAGAAGATGTAAATAGATATTTTGTCTATTTGCCCCGAAGAATAACTTCGGGGCTTTTTAATCCCTGAAGGAATAAAAAAATGGAGGGATTATTTTATGTATTCATTAAGAAGAGAAGCATGGAACACCAAGGTTATGGTCAAAATTTCAGTATTAGCTGTAATATCATTTATTCTTATGTTCTTTGAATTTCCTTTAGTATTTCTAGCACCACCTTTTATTAAACTGGATTTTAGTGATTTACCAGCTTTAATTGGAGCCTTTGCTTTAGGACCTATGGCAGGAGTAATTATTCAACTTTTAAAGAACATTCTAAACGTAGTAATTGAAGGTACAACAACAGGTGGAGTCGGAGAATTAGCTAATTTTGTAGTAGGAAGTGCATTTGCGTATACAGCAGGAGCATTTTATTATAGGAATAAGACATTTAAGAATGCTATAATTGGACTTATAGTAGGAACAATTACGATGACAACTGTTATAACACTAGCTAACTACTATATAATGTTCCCATTCTATGCTAAGCTAATGGGGCAGTCAGTACAAGCATTTGTAGATATGGGTGCTATGATAAGTAGTAAAATTGTAGATTTGAAAACTTTGATGCTATTTTCAATAGTTCCATTCAATCTACTAAAAGGAACAATACTCACTATAATAACCATATTGATATATAAAAAAGTATCACCAATATTGCATAGATAAGATAAAAAGTACACCTCTAAGGGTTATAATGTCAACACTTGGAGGTGTTTTTTAAGCCGCTGCATTAGGAGAAAAAGAGAATACAAGAAGGAGTGTAGTCATTTATGTTATTAATCAAAAATATAGAGGTATTTTCGCCTAAAAATATGGGGATAAAAGATGTTTTGATAACAAATGGAATAATCACTTTAATTGAAGATAAGATAGAATCCTTTAGTAAAAAGATTAATGAAATAGATGGGACTGGAAAGATACTTATACCAGGTCTAATAGATAATCATGTTCATATTACCGGTGGTGGTGGAGAGGGAAGCTTTAAAACTCGTGTGCCAGAAATTACCCTATCCAAATTGATAGAGGGAGGTATTACTACTGTAATAGGTCTTTTAGGAACTGATGGCATTACGAGAAATGTTGAAAATTTAGTGGCTAAAGCTAAATCCCTAAAAGAAGAGGGGATATCCGTATATGCTCATACTGGTTCCTATGGCTATCCTTCCATAACATTAACTGATTCAGTAAAGAAGGATATAGTATTTATAGATGAGATAATAGGAGTGAAAATTGCACTATCTGATCATAGATCTCCAAGCATATCCAAGGATGAATTGGCAAGGCTTGCATCAGATGCAAGGGTGGCAGGTATGATATCTGGAAAAGCAGGAATAGTTGTGGCTCACATGGGGGATGGAAGAAGGGGTTTAGGTTTGATAAATGAAGTTCTAGAAGAAACAGAAATTCCTATTAGGACTATAAGGCCAACCCATGTAAATAGAAGAGAAGAATTGCTTATGGAATCCTTTGATTATGCCAAGAGAGGCGGAATAATAGATTTAACCTGTGGAGTATATAAGGATCTAGCACCTGTTAATGTTATCTTAAGGGCAGATGGTAGTGGTGTTCCATTAGAAAATATAACAGTTAGTTCAGATGGATATGGTAGCTGGTCCAGATATGACGAATATGGAAATTTGATTAAAATAGGAGCATCACCTGTAAGCAGCTTGCTTGCTGAGTTGCAAGGCATGGTATTGGAGGCCAATTTTGGATTAGAAAAGGCACTGCAATTTTTTACTACAAATGTGGCCAAGGCACTAAATCTATATCCAAAGAAGGGATATATTGGTGAAAGAGCGGATGCGGATTTACTTATAATAGATAATAATATGAATTTAGTATCTGTAATTGCTAAAGGGAAATTGATGTTAGATAAAGGAAAGATACTTGTAAAAGGTACATATGAATAATAGAAGGGGCACCTAATGGTGTTCCTTTTTTTATGCTAAATATGCCCTGAAACCTACCAAATATGCCCTAAGGCTTGAAATGTAATTATATTTTTGTTACTCTTGAGACAAGCCATAATTATAATAATGAAAAGGAGATGGGAATATGAAGTTTAGAAGTTCTTTATTAAGTCTTGTTGCAGTAGTAGCTCTTTCATTTGCAAAACTTGGCGCAGGAGTAACATGCTGGGGAGCATTATATCAACCAAAAGCACCCGATAGTCTAAAGGATATCTAGTTACTCAAACGGTAAAATTACTGGGGTTATATCTGCTGGAAATATTAAATCCATATTAAAAAGTGTGCAATTAATTATAAGGGATTCAGCAGAATTTTTAATGAATAAGAAATAACAGACATAGTTCAAAGTGGGTAGAGTAAAAATAGATTAAGATTGCAGTGTTTAACCCCAGCTATTTTGCTAAATTAAAGCCGAAAGGAATTAAAAATATGGTAGATAGTATTTGTAACTTCATAATTTACAAATTAAATAAGGAACAAATCATTCAAGAAGAAAAAAATGAAATTTACCTTTATGGTTTACAGCTACTAATGGCAACCTTAATAAAGGCAGTTGGGTTATTTGTTCTAGCAATTATAATGGGAGCAGTCAAAGAGTCCATTATATTTATGATATTTTTTAGTAGTTTAAGGATACAGGCAGGGGGAATCCATGCTCATTCATTGTTGAAATGTTTTATTTCGACTGCAATTATTATGTTTTCGGCTATTTATATAGTAAGATTATTTCCTTATGTTCAGAATCTTAACATACAAATTATAATGATTGTAATATCAATTATACTGGTATATATGTTTGCTCCTGTTGAAAATGAAAACAAGCCATTAAGTGAAGAAGAAAAGATATTATACAGAAAGAGAAGCATGATAACAGTATTAGTAGGTGCAATCATAATTTTGTTGAACAATTCAATTCCATGGATATTTCAAGGGTATAGCACCATAGCTTCGATGGCTTTATTGTTAGAATCAATGACCCTATTGCCTATCAATAAGGTAAAACATATGCGTTACTAACTAGAAAAATATCAATTAGCCATATATGGAGTACTATTTTTAAGCATATATTACCAAACTTTAACATGTCCGATTATAAAAATGTATAGATATATAAGGGGAATGTTGTATGGATAGAGTAAAAAATATTCTTAATAATAATATATTTATTAAAACAATTAGAACATTAGGTATATTGTATTTTGTAGCAATAACATTTAATGCAATATTTTTCAATGAGGTACATATGTTTAAGACATTTTTAACTTTTGGATTATGTGGACTTATTGCAATAGAAATGATAATGTATAAAGGTGTAGGTGACTGATGCTTTTAATTGAGGTGATTAGATGAAACTAAAGATTGCTATTTGTGATGATGATAATTCTCAAGTGGAATTTACAAGTTATCTGATAAATTCTATAAAAGCTGATGTAAATTTTGAAATTATGACAGTACTAAGTGGGGAAGAACTGCTTAGTATGAAGGGCATAAAAGATTTAGATATAGTATTCCTTGATATTGAGATGAACGGAATAAATGGCATTGAAACAGCAAAAGAGATTAGAAAGTTAAATAAAAATGCAATTATTGTATTTATAACAGGATATAAAGATTATGCACTTGAGGCTTATGATTTAAAAGCCTTTCACTACTTGATAAAGCCCATATCAAAGGATAAAATGGAAAAATTGATGAAGGATATTTTAAGGCGTAAAAATGAAATGGATGCATATCAAGAAAAAGAAAAGGAGCTTACTATTAAAATAAGAGACAAGCTTGTAAAATTTAAATATGACGACATATATTATTTTGAAAAATATTTAAAGAATATAATTGTATGCAGCAAAGAAGGGGATTTTAAATTTATTGGGACATTTAAGAGTCTAATTAACCAAATAGACATGAGATATTTCATACAATGTAATCAAGGCTTTATAATAAATAAATCTAAAATTTTTAAGCTTAAGGAAGGCCTTATTACTATTAGAGATATTAACAAGGAGATACCTGTAAGTAGAGCATATAAGGAAGATATCATTAAAGAATTGGAGAATAATCTATTCCAAAAAAACTAAATCAAAATTCATTAGGTTTTCAAAGCTACTTTATTGGTTTATAATCAAAGAAAGTAGTTTTTTCATTTTAGCCATGAAATTAGGGGGGAGAGTAGTGGATAAAGCTATAGTGATGAATCTTATAACCAATATAATTGATACCTTATTGATTTTCTATTTTGTAAAAAGGGTATTCAAAAAAGAAACATCTGATAAAGTGAGTTCAATTATATTAATTTCATGTCTAATAGCCTTAAATACATATATTAATTCAAGCCTAGGGTTGGCGAACTTATTAGGTTTTATATCAATTCTTATTATATCATCCATTATTTTTTCATTTATATTAGATTTAAAGGTTTTAAAAACACTATATTATGTAATAATAGCTTCTTTGATTATGTTTATAATTGAAATGATTACTATAAATTCAATTATAATAATTGCCAAAGTACCGTCATCGATGATTTATGAAATTAATATTTATCGTATAAGTGCCATTATTATTTCTAAGTTTATAATGTTTTTATTTACTATATTTAGTGTTGGTAGGATAAAAATCAACAAAGAATTTAAAATAGAAGAAGAAAAACCAATTGTAATCGTCACTTTGTTTAATGTAATTATAGTCTATATGACATTTATTCTTTATAAATACTTAGACTATGAAGATAAATATACAAATTATTTATTAATAGGTGTGAGTTTGGGGGCCGTAATTTTTAGTTGGTTAATTTTCTCAATAACAAAGAGAATTGTATACCAATCTCAACAGGAGATTATTTTTAGATTAAAGGAAGATGAAATAAGAAAAAATGATTTTTATATTAAAAATATGGAGGATATCCTTACAACTATAAAAGGGCAAAGACATGATATGAACAATCATTTAAATACCATATATGGGTTAATGGAAACTGAGAACTTTAATGAAGCTAAGATTTATATTTCCAACTTAAATCAAAGCATTTCGTTTATAAATGAAATTATCGAGACAAATAATCCAACTATCTCATCCCTATTAAATATCAAAAATAGTAGAGCTATTAAAAATAAGATAAAATTTAAATTGGAGATTAATATCCCCCGAAATATAAATATTAAAGATGTGGATATATCTATTGTGCTTAATAATCTTATTGATAATGCACTAGAGGCATGTGAAGCAGTGGATGAAAACAAAAGGCTTATAGATTTAAAAATGAATATTAAGGATAGTTATTTAATTATCATGATAAAAAATAGTAAAGATCAAAATGTGAAGGTAGAAATGGAATCAATATTTGCTGACTATACAACTAAAGAGAATCATGGAAATCATGGCTTAGGGCTTAAAAATGTAAAGTTAATTGTAAATAAATATGATGGATTGATAAATATAAAAGATGAAGGAGATATGTTTGCAGTTAATGTGGCATTACTAATTGAGTAGAAATGGTTTAGGCATTGTGATTTATCTTCTTTGAATTGTCAATTGACTTTTAAACTGCTATAATTTATAGGAATGTTCATACTTTATTAAATTAATTAAATTGAACGTTCCGTAGTAAATTTCAACAAAGCCAACCTTGTAATGTTTATAAAGGCTTTGTTATAATCAATAGGAAAGTTCCTACATTATTTAGTTTTTGATATGAACTTTTCGTATATTGATTTCATAAAAAGCTACATTAATAAAAGAATTTTTATAGTGGCTTTTTTTATAATTTATAGGAATGTTCTTACATTGTATGAAAGAGGTTGAAGGTTTTGGAAATAAAACTATCAAATTTAGAAGAAACTAAAGAGTTTGGATTTAGACTTGGGTTTTTATTAAAAGGTGGGGATATATTGTGTCTAAATGGTGATTTAGGAGCAGGAAAGACTACCATGACCAAATCCATCGGGTTAGGATTAGGTGTAGAAGAATATATCACTAGTCCAACATTTACCCTTATAAATGAATACAAAGGTAGAATTCCTGTATATCATTTTGATGTATATAGGTTGGAAAATGCTGATGAACTTTATGATTTAGGTTTTGATGAGTATTTTTATGGAAAAGGAGTATGTATCATTGAGTGGGCGGATAAAATAGAGAAGATGATACCAGAGATAAGAATTGTTGTTGATATAGAAAAAGGTAACGATGAAAATGAGAGAATTTTACACATTAGTGGGTATGGACAAAGTTATGACCAATTGATTAAGGAGTTGAATCGTTAATGAAAGTTTTGGGGTTGGATACATCAACACTTATGACAACATGTGGAGTAATAGATGAAAATATATTATTAGGGGAATCTTCATTGAACCAAGATATGAGTCATTCAGAAAAATTGGTTCCAATGGTTAAAGAGGTTTTAGATAATCTAAAATTAAAGGTTGAAGATATAGATGTTTTTGGAGTATCAACTGGTCCAGGTTCTTTTACAGGATTAAGAATTGGGATTGCTACAATAAAAGCATTTGCACATATCTTTGATAAGCCCATAGTTGGAGTTTCCACTTTGGAAGCCCTTGCCTTTAATTTACCATATAATGATGTAGTTGTTCCAATGATAGATGCAAGACGTGATAGGGTATATACAGGGATATATAAATGGGAAGGAGAAATTCTAATTACCATTATGGAACCTACTGTAATGGAAATTGATACACTATTGGACTTATTGGATAAGGACTATAAAAATATAGTAGTTAATGGTGATGGTAGCCTTCTTTTTAAAGAAAGAATCCTAAATAAGCTTAAAAATAAAGTAAGATTTGCTACTCTTGGGCAAAATATGTGCAGAGCATCAAGTATCTGTGAATTAGCCCTAATTAAATATAAAAAGGGTATTGTAGATGATTATTTTACATTGGCACCTGATTACCTAAGAGAATCTCAAGCACAAAGGGAATTAAATGAAAGAGGATAATAAAAAAATGGATATTATTATTCGTAATATGGAATTAAATGATTTAGAGAGTATAATGGAAATCGAGAAACAATCCTTTACGACACCATGGTCTAGAAATTCATTTGAAATGGAAATTAGGGACAATCTATTGGCACATTATTTAGTAGCAGTATTAGATGATAAAATTGTAGGATATGCAGGAATTTGGTTTATTCTAGATGAAGGTCATATTACAAATATTGCAGTTGGTGAAAATTATAGGGGAATAGGTGTAGGAAATAAACTCGTAGAAGGTTTAATTGATTTATGTAGTGATAAGGGTATAAACAATATGACATTAGAAGTGCGTAAATCAAATATTGTAGCACAAAACTTATATAAAAAATATGGATTTATTGATTTTGGTATTAGACCAAGATATTATTCGGATAATAATGAAGATGCAGTAATTATGTGGAGAACAAATTAATTAGGAGGAACAAAATGTTAACTTTAGCTATAGAAACCTCATGTGATGAAACCTCTTCAGCAGTTATAAAAGACGGCAGAGAGGTTTTATCCAATATTATATCCTCTCAAATTGAAATTCATAGAAGATTTGGGGGAGTTGTACCAGAAATCGCTTCAAGAAAACATATAGAAAGTATAAATAAAATCATTCAAGAATCATTAGATGAAGCGAAGGTAAGCTTTAAAGATATAGACTTAATTAGTGTTACACAAGGACCGGGGTTGGTTGGAGCTTTATTAGTTGGGTTATCCACAGCCAAGGCACTTGCATATGGGCTTAATATTCCTATAGTAGGAGTAAACCATGTTAAGGGGCATGTATGTGCAAATTATATAGAGCATAAAGATTTGGAGCCGCCATTTACTTGCCTTATTGTTTCTGGGGGTCATACCTATTTAGTTCAAGCGAATTCCTATACGGATTATGAATTGGTAGGTAGAACAAGGGATGATGCAGCAGGAGAAGCTTTTGATAAAGTAGCAAGGGCATTAGGTTTACCTTATCCAGGAGGTCCTTTTATAGATAAATTAGCAAAGGAAGGGAATAAAAAGGCTATAGAATTTCCTAGGGTATTTTTAGATGATAAAACCTATGACTTTAGTTTTAGTGGATTAAAAACTGCTGTATTGAATTATCTTAATCAAGAAAAGCAAAGAGGCAATGAAATAATAATTGAGGATGTTGCAGCTAGTTTTCAACAGGCTGTATTGGATGTACTTGTGGAAAAGTCATTTAGATTGGCAAAGGAAAGAAAGTCCAATAAAATTGTTATAGCCGGTGGAGTTGCGGCAAATGAGGGACTCCGTAATATGATGGAAGAACGAGGTAAAAGAGAAGGCATAGAAATCTTTTATCCATCAAGAATTCTTTGTACAGATAATGCGGCAATGATTGGTGCAGCAGGTTACTTTAATTATATTAACGGTAAAGAATCAAGCCTAGGAATGAATGTAAATCCAAACTTAGACATAATATAGCAATTACTAACAAATTTCTCCCCACATTGTCCACAGTTTTAAAATGGGTTACCATAATATATTGTGGATAATGTGGGCAAAAGTAGGGAAAATTAGCTAAATAAGTATATAACTTGGGGATAACCCTGTGGACTATGTGGATAACTTGTTGATTTATTGTGGACTAACCTTCCGTTAGATTAATCCAATTATCATATAGAAGATTTAATCTATTTTCAATATTTTCTCTAGACCTTGTCAATTCGACAACTTTTTCATGTACTTGATAGATATCTGGTTTGCATAAATCATTATCAATCTGCTCTAAATTCGTTTCTAATTCAGCTATTTCCTTTTCTAATTCCAATATTTTTTTTCTTTTATTTCGTTCTTGGATTAAGATTTCCTTTTCTTTTTTTCTTTCGAGTTTAATCTGTGTCTTAGTTTTACCATCGTCCTCGTCTTCCTCATAGAAACTCTCATTTTTCTTTTCTAAATAATAATCATAATTCCCCAAGTATTCATTGATTCCTTCTTCGGTTAATTCTAGGATTTTATTTGTAACTCTATTTAAGAAATATCTATCGTGGGATATGACAAACAATGTGCCTTCATAGTCAAGGAGTGCATCCTCTAATACTTCCTTAGAGTCTATATCAAGGTGATTTGTAGGCTCGTCCATTAGCAAGAAATTTGCTTTGGATAACATTAATTTTAATAGTGCTACCCGTGCCTTTTCTCCACCGCTTAAATCGTCAATTTCTTTAAATATATCATCACCAACAAACAAAAATTGACTTAAAATAGTTCTAACATCGTAATGGTCTAATGTTGGATTTTCATCCCATATTTCATCAATAATTGTTTTATCAAAATTAAGCCTTGTCATTTCTTGGTCAAAATACCCTGGAACAACATGATGACCTATGACTATATTTCCATCATCTTTTGGAAGGTGGCCTAATATTATTTTGAAGAGTGTAGTTTTACCGATGCCATTGGCACCAATTAATCCTACTCTTTCTCCTCTATATACGTTAAAATTGATGTCCTTTAACAATTCAAAATCCCCAAAGGTCTTACTGATGCCTTCAACTCTTAGAACATCTCTACCAGATTTAACTTTAGGTTCAAATTTAATTCTTGTCTTTTTTGCTTGCACTTGCTTGTCAATTACCTTCATCTTATCAAGGAGTTTCTGTCTACTTTGGGCTTGTTTTATATATCTAGAACCACCATAATTCATAAATCTAGTTATTATTTCTTCTTGTCTTTTAATTTCCTTTTGCTGATCTTCATATTTTTTCTTCATTATTTCAAGATTTCTTTTTCTATATTCCATAAATTTGGTGTAATTGGTATTATAAACAGTCATATTCTTATTTTCCATATGAAATATTCTATTAACTGTATTGTCTAAGAAATACCTATCATGGGATATTATTAGAGCTGCACCTTTATAATCCTTCAAAAATCTTTCCAGCCAAGATATAGCATCTATGTCTAAATGGTTGGTAGGCTCGTCCAATAATAATAGATTAGGCTTTGTTAATAATAGTTTGGCTAGTGATAGTCTTGATTTTTGACCACCACTTAATACATTTACGTACTTTTCCATATCGGTATCATCAAATCCTAACCCTTTTAATACTCCTTTAATTTCAGATTTATATCCATAGCCATTTAATTTTGTAAACTCATCGGAAAGATGTCCATAATCCTCCATAAGGGTATTTAGAGTTTTGGTATCACCTTTACTTCCTTCAACAGATATCTTTTGTTCTAATTCTCTTAAGTTTTTTTCCATATCTATAAGGTATTGAAACACCTCTAAACACTCATCAAAAACGGATTTTTCGCTTTCTATATTTACATGTTGTTTTAAATATCCTATTTTTAAATCCTTTTGAATATATATATCACCAGAATCTTTATTTAATTCTCCAGATAATATATTAAAAAGAGTTGTTTTTCCGGTCCCATTTAGACCAATAACTCCTATTTTATCTCCATCTTCTACATTAAAGCTTATATTTTCAAATATTGTATCTACAACATATGTTTTTGTTAAATTACTACATGAAAGAATTGGCATTTTCTCAACTCCATAAATATTATATATATATTCTAACAAAAAAAACACTCCATTTAAAGTGGAGTGTTATGATTTGAAATCCAATTCCATGGCCATTGATGACAAAACTTTATCAATCAAGCCTAAGTTGCATAATCCTTTTTCATTATAATGTGTGCATTTGACGCAAGAGTCATGTTCTTCTTCAGTACTACTTGTTAGAGTACTATCCTCAACAGACTTTATTGTATATTTATCACAATAAAGTGGGATTTTTCTAAGTTGTTCTATACTTGCCATAAAAGCCCTCCTAGATTTTTCTATTAATATAATTCCCGACTATCGATTATTTTAACCCTTGTAAAATTATATATACCTAACCTAAATATTACTTAATAGTTTGTGTAAAAATTGACATAAAAATGACTAAATGTTATAATAAATGCAATTAAGGGAATAAAACCTTGATGGTTTTATATTTATGCATTTATTGAAACGGTGTGTAGCAATTCGATTGGCGAATTGCACTTATGTTATAATAAATGCAATTAAGGGAATAAAACCTTGATGGTTTTATATTTATGCATTTATTGAAACGGTGTGTAGCAATCCGATTGACGGATTGCAATTATGTTATAATAAATGCATGCAATTAGGGAAATAAAACCTTAGCGGTTTTACAATATTTAGAAAATAGATTTGAGGTGGTGATGGACACATGGATAAGGATTTACAAGTTTCAATAACAGTTATAAGAAGATTACCAAAATACCATAGGTATTTAAGTGAATTACTAGAAAAGGGTATAAGTAGAATTTCATCCCAAGAGTTAAGTAATCTTACAGGATTTACAGCTTCTCAAATTAGACAAGATTTAAACAATTTTGGCGGATTTGGGCAACAAGGCTATGGATATAATGTAGAGGATTTACATAGAGAATTGGGTAAAATCTTAGGTCTAGATAAAAAGTATAATGCGATAATAGTTGGGGCTGGTAACTTAGGGCAAGCCATAGCAAATTATAAAGGTTTCGAAGATGCTGGATTTAAGGTGTTGAGCCTTTTTGATAGAAATCCAAGAATGATAGGATTAAAGATTAGGGACATTGAAGTTCGAGATGTAGAAACCATAAGGGATTATATTGCAAATCACAATGTGGAAATTGGGATAATCACTACTCCAAAGGAATCAGCTCAAAATATTGCAGATTTATATATAGAATCTGGAATTAAGGGGATATGGAATTTCGCACCAACTGATTTAGTGCATCCAGATAGTGTAGTAGTAGAAAATGTTAGGCTTAATGAAAGTTTATTTATTCTTTCCTATTTCTTAAAACGCATTGAAAACAACTAAATAGTATGAAATAATCATAGCATACCTGAATTTTGTCAATATTGACCTGGCAATTATAGGTATGCTATAATTTTATGTAATAAAAGGATTTGCGCAAAACCTTTTCTTCAATATCAAAAGGGAGGTATTATTTTGGCAAAGGAAATACTTAATCCATTAGAAAGTGCACAAAAGCAAGTTAAGATGGCATGTGATTCTTTAGGACTAGACCCTGCAGTATATGAACTACTTAAAGAACCTCAAAGGGTAATTGAGATATCAATTCCTGTCAAAATGGATGATGGCACAGTAAAGGTTTTTAAAGGCTATAGATCAGTTCATAATGATGCAATAGGACCTGGTAAGGGTGGCATTAGATTTCATCCCGCTGTAAATTTAGATGAGGTAAAGGCATTATCCATTTGGATGACTTTTAAATGTTGTGTAACAGGTATACCATACGGTGGAGCAAAAGGCGGCATTACAGTAGACCCTCAAACATTATCCAAGGGAGAATTGGAAAGATTGTCTAGAGGATATGTAGATGGATTGCATAAATACTTAGGAGAAAAAATAGACGTTCCAGCACCAGATGTGAATACAAACGGACAAATCATGGCATGGATGACAGATGAATATGTTAAGTTAACTGGAAAAAATGAAATTGGTGTTATAACAGGTAAGCCAGTCGAATGGGGTGGCTCTAAAGGAAGAAATGAAGCTACTGGATTTGGAGTTGCTGTAATTACAAGGGAATTTGCTAAAAAATATGGAGTAGACTTAAACGGTGCAAAAGTTGCAATCCAAGGCTTTGGAAACGTAGGTAGTTTCACAGTTAAAAATGTTCAAGGACAAGGAGCAAAAATAGTTGCCTTAGCCGAATGGGCAAGGGAAGTAGGCACATATGCTCTATATAATGAAGAAGGTCTAGATTTTAATGATTTAAGAAAGTATTTCAATGAGCATAGAAATCTAGTAAATTATCCAAATGCTAAAATGATAACACTAGATGATTTCTGGAAATTGGATGTGGATATTTTAATTCCAGCAGCATTAGAAAATGCAATTACAGCTGAAATTGCAGAAAAAGTAAATGCTAAAATGATATGTGAAGCTGCAAATGGTCCAATAACTCCTGATGCAGATGAAGTACTAGAAAGAAGAGGAATACCAGTATCCCCTGATATATTAACAAACTCTGGAGGAGTTACAGTTTCATATTTTGAATGGGTACAAAACCTATATGGCTACTATTGGACTGAAAGTGACGTAGTAGAGAAACAAGAAATTGCAATGATGAATGCTTTTAATGATATATGGAAAATTAAAGAAGAACATAACGTTACAATGAGGAAAGCAACGTATATGCATTCGGTTAAAAAGGTTGCAGATGTAATGAAATTAAGAGGATGGTATTAAATGAGGCTGGTCTAAAGACCAGTCTTTTTTATGAATAAAAAATATACAATATATTGCAGTACTTTATTAAATATAAACGTTAATATAAATGAAATGGTATGTTTTTTTATATCTGATGTAACTATTGATATATTTATATAAAGTATGTAATATAGAAGAATATGTACCATAATTTGGTAATTTGGAAATTTGGAAATTTGGAAAGGTGATACTTATTTATTTGTGAATTTTATATCATTGATTTCATCAAAAAATATATTATTTAAGAAAGGGAGCTTTGTATATGACAAAAAAGAAGAAAGTATTAATTATTTCAGTGGTTATAATTGCTATACTAGGGATTTCAGGAGCAAATATAGCAATCAAAAATAAAAAGCCTAATGTAATGATGGTTCAGACTACTCCTATACTGAGAGAAGATATAGAATCTCATATCCAGTCAACTGGGACTATATTTTCAATGGACAAAAGAGATATTATATCAGATGTTGAAGAAAAAATTGAAAAGATATATGTCCAAAAAGGAGATAAAGTTGAAAAAGATCAAGTATTAATTAAATTAGAAGAAACTGATATTCTTTATAGAATTAAAGATTCAAAATTAAGACTTGCTATAGAAACAGAAGGTTTGAAACAATTAGAGAAGGAAGGAAGTAAAGAATTTGACATTCAAGCATCTAATGCAAAAATAAGGTATGACGATGCAAAAAATACATATGAGAGAAATATAGAGTTATATGAAGAAGGTATTATTACTAAGGTAGAATTTGAAAAGTCAAAAACCGATATGGATCAACTTTACAATGAATTTCTTTTATCTGAAGATAGGTTAAAAAATTCTAGTCGAGAAAATGAAATAATTATTCAAAAGCAAAAAATAGAGTTAGCTAAGATAGAAGTAGAAAAACTAGAAAAAGAATTACAAAAATATACGATAAAAAGCCCTATTGCAGGAACTATTGTAGATACTAATATTTCAGAAAGTGGGATTATAAAATCCTATATAACATTGATGTCAATCCAAGATTTAGAACACTTGGAAATTATATTGGGAATCAATGAATATGATGCAAGTAAAATAGAAAAGGGAGATTCTGTAAAGATTACAGGAGATTCATTTGAAGGTAAAGTATATGATGGTGAAATAAAATATGTAGGCTCTATTGCAAAGCCATTGGAACAAGGACCAAGTAA
This sequence comes from Tissierellaceae bacterium, assembly GCA_033809995.1. Classification (GTDB taxonomy): domain Bacteria; phylum Bacillota; class Clostridia; order Tissierellales; family Tissierellaceae; genus Paratissierella. Next base: position 1,496 of record JAPXKQ010000049.1, on the reverse strand, counting down.
AGAAAATGTAGTAGAAATAAAAATAGACATTAAAAATATTGATGAATTTTTAAAACCAGGTTTTACTGCAAGGGTGGATATCTTAACAGACAAAAAGATGGGTGCTTTGTCGGTGCCCTATGAAGCTATATTTACTAAAAAAGGTGGAGAGAAAGTCATATTTACTGTAGAGGATGAAATTGTAAAAGAGCATACAGTAACAACTGGTGTGGGAAGTGATTTTTCCATAGAAGTTATAGGTGATATAGAAGAAGGAGATCATGTAATACTAAATCCAACTGAAGATATAAAGGACGGAGACCCAGTTATAGTGGAACAGGTGATGTAATATGATTAAAATAGAAAATTTGAGTAAGACATATAAAACAGGGAGTATAAGTGTAGAAGCTTTAAAAAACATTAATTTAACAGTAAAAGAGAAAGAATTTTTATCTATTATGGGACCTTCGGGATCAGGAAAATCTACTTTGATGAATATACTAGGATGTTTAGATAAACCGACGGAAGGTGTGTATGAATTAGATGGAGAAAGTGTTCAGGGGATGAATGATAATGAACTTGCTGTAATTCGAAATAGGAAAATAGGATTTATATTTCAATCTTTTAATTTAATTCCACGTATAAATGCTCTGAAAAATGTAGAACTTCCTATGATTTATGCTGGCATCCCTGCTAGAGAAAGAAGGGAAAAGGCTATAAAAGCTTTACAGAAGGTAGGACTTGAGGAAAGAATGAATCATAATCCCAATGAACTCTCAGGTGGTCAAAGGCAAAGAGTTGCTATTGCCAGATCATTAGTCAATAACCCATGTTTAATTTTTGCAGATGAACCTACTGGCAACTTGGATACAAAATCTGGTAATGAAGTTATGAGTATATTTCAGCAGCTTAATGAAGAAGGCGTAACTATTATAATGGTTACTCATGAGTTGGATATAGCAATGCATACTAAAAGAATGATTGTATGCAGGGATGGAGAGATTATAGAGGATAAACCTGTCGAAAATCAAATCATTATCAATAGCCAGGAGGGGAGTCTATGAATATACTTGAGAGCATACAAGTATCATTAGGGGCAATATTTGCAAATAAAATGCGTTCACTCCTTACTATGTTAGGTATTATTATAGGGATATCATCAGTAATTACCGTAGTGGCATTGGGAGAAGGTAGCCAAAAGGCAATAGATGAAGAATTTGAACAATTTGGTGTAGGCCGTGCTTTTTTATCAATGAATTGGAGAGAAAATTATTCCATGAGGGATCTTCTTACCCCTGATGATATAGATGTGCTAAAAAGGACCTTTTCAGATGAGTTAGAAGCTATTGTACCTTATGTACATGAAAATGGAAAAGTTAAGTCCAAAAGCGAAAAAATAAATGTAAACATTACTGGCGGGGATGAGAATTATATAAAAATCGAAAAAGTAGATATGATTAAAGGTAGATACCTAACGGAAGAAGATGTAAAAGGGAAAAGACCAGTATCAATTATAG
>JAPXKQ010000048.1:0-16508 GCA_033809995.1 Tissierellaceae bacterium | reverse complement strand
TACATAAAGGGATAAGGCAAATTGTTGCATATTGCTTCCCAATAATGAAACTAGTTTTCCTAATATGAGCAACGTGAAATCCTTTTGTTTAAGAAGCTTTGTATTCATAAATAACCTCCAACTTTAAATAATTAACAAAGAACAATTAACAGATAACAATTAATTCATTTTAATTATATTAATAATATATTTTAATGTCAATATAATAATTAGATATTCATCTAATTATTATATAAACATGTGACAAGTATGGTAAAAATTCACACTTAACTAACATTGTCAATTGTCCACTGAAACGATATAATAAAGACAGCATCATTAAGCAAAAGGAGAGAAAAATATGAAAAAATATATAGGTATCCTACTAACCTTAATAATGGTTTTAACATTTATGTCAGCATGTACACCTAAAAAGCCATCTAATGACGGTGATAATCTTGTAGGTGAAAATCCTTTGGAAAATCCAAATGAAATTGAAAATGAGAATGAGGGCAAGGGTAATTCTCAAGAAGTAACTTTATATTTTGCAAATAAAAAATATGCAGATACCGGTGATGAAAGTCTTGAAAAACTTATAGGCGAGAAAAGGAATATTGAATATGATGATATATCATTAGAAGAAGCTATTGTTAGAGAATTGATGAATGGACCAGAAGATAAAGAAAATCTTTATTCAGAAATACCTTCAACTGCCAAATTAATTGGAGTCGAAGTTGCAGATGGCACAGCTTTTGTAAACTTTGCATCTGAAGGTATGTATGGTGGTTCAATGCAAGAAACCTTCACAATAAATCAAGTTGTAGCAAGTCTAATTGGGCTTGAAAGTGTAGATAGAGTACAATTCTTATTAGATGGCGAAAAAGGCGATTCTTTGATGGGACACTATAGTATTGAAGAGCCTTTTGATAAGGTAACATATTAAGAAAAGGCTGCTAGAATCCTCTAGCAGTTTTCTCTATTTTTGCTCCGTTTAAATCTAATTCCAATTCTTTTATATCCCAATTGATATTATTTATATTGAAATAATCTTTTATATGAATTTTAAAATCATCATCTTCTTTGTTGATGATGGTCATTATAGTAGGTCCAGCACCACTTAGATACGCACCAAGGCAGTTTAGCTCATAACACTTCTTTATTACTTCATTAAATCCTAAAATCAACTTACCCCTATATGGTTGATGAAGTCTATCCTTTAATGCTACTTTTAATAAATCAAACCTCCCATTATTAAAAGCTGATGTGAGCAATGATACACGCCCAACATTATACACTGCATCTTTATATGGAATATTGGAAGGCAATACTTCCCTAGCTGATTTAGTAGAAAGAGTAAAATCAGGAATTAGTGCAACAAATTTTATCCCAGAAACAACATCAACTTTATTATGATAGATCTGATTATCATCAGTAACCGAGACTACTAGACCCCCAAATAATGCTGGTGCAATATTGTCAGGATGCCCTTCTATTTCCGTCGCTATCTTAAATACCTCATCAATAGACAAAGGTGATCCTGCTAACTCATTTGCCCCCATTACCCCACCCAATATACAAGCTGCACTACTTCCCAGACCCCTTGAAATGGGGATGTTAGATTCTATAATTATTTTTATACCCCTAGGATAATAGTCTATCTCTTCAAAGGTTTTTAGCATGGATGTATAGATAAGGTTGTTATCATTATTATGAATATCCTCACATCCGATAATCTCCAAGCCCATTTTTGTCTCATAAAATTCAAATGTATTGTACAAATTAAGTGCAAGTCCCAAGGTATCAAAGCCTGGACCAAGATTTGCACTTGTGGCTGGTATCTTTATTTTAATCATTTACCAACACCAACCTTTAAGAATACTTTCACATAGTCCTTCATATCTTCTTTATTACAATTATTATTGTGAAGAATTTTTTTATCCTTTAATCCAATTATTGCAGAGGGAATATTTATATTTGCCTTTTCACCTAATTCAAAAATGATTTTAAACTCATCTTTATCCTTTATATCAATTCCAATAGATGATGCTACTTTTGCAGGAAATTTAAAGGGACTTGCAGTTGATGCAATTATAGACTTTGTACTATCCTTAGTCTCAGTTTTATATTTATTATACACATTGTAGGCAACTGCCGTATGGGGGTCTAAAAGATAATTATACTCATTAAATACATCTTCAATGGTTTCTCCTACCTCTTTTCCCGTAGAATATCCAGCATAAAATTCATCAAGATTAAGGTTTTCAAAATTATAAAATCCATCATTTTTCAGCCTGTCCATCTTATCCCTAATCAACTTGTCATCACCATTATCCAAATGAAACAATAACCGTTCTAAATTACTGGATATCAATATATCCATTGATGGGGATGAAGTTAGAAGTAGATTTCTTCTTCTATCATATATTTTTGTTTTAAAGAACTCCGTTAAAACGTTGTTTTCATTTGATGCACATATTAGTTTATTTATGGGAAGTCCCATATTCTTTGCATAGTAGGCAGCTAATATATTTCCAAAATTTCCAGTTGGTACGACTATATTAACCTTCCCATCTTCACTTATATTTCCTTCATTTAAAAGTTTTAGATAACCATAAAAATAATAAACTATTTGTGGGATTAATCTTCCTATATTTATCGAATTTGCAGAGGAGAAGATATATCCATTTTCATCCAACAACTTATTAAAATCCTTATCACTAAAGATTTCTTTAACTCCATTTTGGGCATCATCAAAGTTTCCATTGATACCAACTACATAAGTATTTTCTCCTTCTTGAGTTATCATCTGCAATTTTTGAATTTTGCTTACTCCATCCTCAGGGAAAAATACAATTATCTTCACACCTTCTACATTAGCAAAGCCCTCCAATGCTGCTTTTCCTGTATCTCCTGACGTAGCTGTCAATATGACTACTTCCCTACTTTTATTGTTTATCTTCATAGATTCTTTAAGCAAATAGGGTAAAATTGATAAGGCCATGTCCTTAAATGCAAAAGTTGGACCATGAAATAATTCTAAAAAATAATCTTCACCTACTTTTTTAACCGGTGCTATTTCTTCATCATCAAATTTATCATCATATGCTTTTTCAATGCACTTTCGGAGAACTTCAGGTTCAAAATCTGTAAGAAATTTGCTCATAATAATAAATGCTAATTCTTTGTAGCTTATGTCCTTTAGGTTTTCAAAATTGCAAATCTTAGGGAAAATTTCAGGAACAAATAATCCTCCATCATCGGAGATTCCTTGTACAATGGCTGTACTTGATGACACTTTTTTATTCTTATCTCTGGTACTAATATATTTCATATTTTTCACCCTAATCCAATATTCTAGCAATAAAATAATCTTCTTTGTCTAGATTTAATTTTGAAAGTTGCTCATACAAATCTATTAACTTAACCTTATTTGTTACAACAGCAATATTGTCCTTTGTAGTTAACACTTTTTTAGATATATCAAACACGGCATTATATATTTTTTCATTGGATAATGAAATTCTAAGATAATACTCACCATTCAATTCTTCATTTAAATTTACTAGGTCTCTTTCTCCTAATGGATTGCCTTTTCTATATGAATTTTGAACAATATCTAGGATATCACTTAATACAGCATTGGCAGTTGGTAATTTTCCTGCTCCTGAGCCATAAAATTTTAATTCACCTACGTTATTCCCCTTAAATGCTATAGAGTTAAAGGCATAATTCACATTAGCAAAATATGAATTTGTATTTACTATTGTAGGCTGTACCAGTGCAGTATATCCATCTTCTAACTCTTTGACTTCTCCTAAAAGCTTAACTGTGGAATTCATCATCTTTATCTGTCGTATATCAAAGGATGTTATTCTTTCTATTCCTTCGCGTAAAATATCCTCTTCTTCAATTTTTCCTTGGAGCGATAGAGTTCCAAGGATTCTAAGTTTTCTAAGAGTATCATGACCTTCAACATCCGCAAATGGATCTGCTTCCGCATATCCAAGATCTTGTGCTATTTTTAGTACCTCGTCATAATCTAACCCTTCATTAAACATCCTAGTAAGAATATAATTACAAGTTCCATTCAGTATCCCTTGTACCTCAGTAATACTATTTAAATCTAACTGTTCCTTAAGAGGTTTTAATACAGGTATACCTCCTCCAACACTAGCCTCATAAAGAAATGCCAAGTTCTTTTCTTCAGCCATAGATGATATTGTTTCAAAGTATTTTGAAACAACAGCCTTATTTGCAGTTACAACATGCTTATTATTATTCAAGGCTTCTTTAATGTAATAATAACTACTTTCCAAATCTCCAGTAACTTCCACTATTATATCAATGTCCTTATCATCTATAATTTCTTTAAAGTCTGTTGTTATTAAGTTTTTATCTAATTCTATTTCCCTATCTTTATCCTTATCTTTTACCAAAATCCTTTTTATTTTTATTTCTTGTCCAGTTAGTTTATATATTTCTTTTTGTCTTTTTTCTAAAATTTCTACAACGCCTGTGCCAACTGTGCCCAGTCCAAGCAATCCTATTCCAACCATGACTACGCCCTCCTAATTATTTGCAAGGATTTCAGCTATTTGTACTGCATTTGTAGCTGCTCCTTTTCGTACATTGTCAGCCACAACCCATAGATTGATGCCATTGTCAATACTAAAATCCCTTCTTATCCTTCCTACATATACATTATCTGTTCCTTCTGCTTCTAGAGGCAGAGGATAAATATTGTTTTTCCCATCATCCTTAAGTATTATTCCAGGAGCATTTCTTAATACATTATAAATTTCTTCTAAATCAAAAGATTTTTCGAATTCTAAATTAATAGAAATGCTGTGGGAATACTTTACTGGGACTCTTACTGCGGTTGCAGTAATCTTGATGCTATCATCATCCAATATCTTTTTAGTCTCTTCTATCATCTTCATCTCTTCCTTTGTATATCCGTTATCCAAGAAACTATCTATATGAGGAAGAGTATTAAATTGTATTTGATGTGGATAGAACTCCACATTTCCTTCATCCAAATCTTTTAAACCGCCAAGTCCAGATCCTGATACTGCTTGATAAGTTGAATATACTATCCTTTTGATTTTAAAATTATCATGTAAAGGCTTCAATGCAACCATAGCTTGAATTGTTGTACAGTTAGGATTTGATATTATACCTTTATTTTTCTTGATATCATTTGGATTTACTTCTGGAACCACCAAGGGCACATCCCTATGCATTCTAAAAACACTGCTGTTGTCAATGACCTTAATTCCTTTTTCTACTGCCAGTGGGGCATATCTTTCACTAACAGCACCTCCAGCCGCAAACAATGCTAAGTCTATTGCCTTATCAAAGGATTTTTCATTTAATTCTTCAACCATATATTCCTTACCTTTAAAGCATATTTTGCTACCCGCAGATTTTTTAGAAGAAAGAAAGTATATATTATCAATTGGAAAACTTCTTTCCTCTAATATTTTTACAATTGTACCTCCTACTAAACCTGTTGCCCCTACTACTGCAATATTCATATATAATTCCCCCTTATTAATTTTTAAAAGCATCATATATAGATGTTATAGCATTTTCAAAATCAGAATTTTCTACTCCAACGATTATATTCAATTCACTTGAGCCTTGAGTTATCATTCGTATATTGACTCCATTATTCGCCAAGGCTGTGAATACTTTTGCTGATATACCTTTGGCCTTTATCATCCCTCTGCCTACTACAGCAATTAATGCCATATTGGGATAGCATATGATATTATCTGGCTTACAATATATTCTTATTTCTTCTAATACCTTTTCCAATTTAGAATTAAGTTCTAGGTTGGAAATTATAACGGATATAGAGTCTATACTAGAAGGCATATGTTCTATTGAAATATCATTGGTTTCAAATACAGATATAAGCTTTCTAAAAAACCCCTTTTCTAATGTCATCAAGGTTTTTTCCACAGATATCACGGTAAAATCCTTCTTCCCAGCTATACCAGTTATAGTGTCAACAAGGCTTATGGGTGAGGAATCATCAACTATCATCGTCCCCTTATCCCTAGGTAAGTTGGTATTTTTTATATTAATAGGAATGCCTAATTTCTTCACAGGAAATATAGCTTCTTCATGAAGTACTGGTGCCCCCATATATGATAGTTCCCTAAGCTCCTTATATGTAATTGTTTCTATAGGCTTAGGATTTTTAACAATCCGAGGGTCTGCCATCAAAAATCCAGATACATCAGTCCAATTTTCATAAAGTTGAGCCTTTATCCCATTTGCTATAATCGAGCCAGTAATGTCGGATCCTCCTCTTGAGAAGGTTACAATATCTCCATTGGACTTAGCTCCATAAAAACCCGGTATAACAGCATTGAACGTTTGTGCAAGACGACTTTCAACGCATTTTTCTGTAGCTTCTGCATCAAATTGACCTTTATTGTTAAAAATAATCAGTTCGGCAGCATCAATAAATTCAAAGCCTATATAATTTGAAAGTATAATTCCATTAAGGTATTCTCCTCGACTTGCTGCATAATCCCTTGAGGCTCCATTCCTAATCTTATCTTTAATTTCCATCAAAATTTCTTTGATATTAATTCCCAGATTTAAGTCTTTACATATATCTTCATATCTTTTTTCTACTATTGAATAAACTTCATCAAAGTTTAAACCATGGGATGCAAGCTGATAGCACATATACAAAAGATCAGTGATTTTATGGTCTTTACTATGACGCTTTCCTGGTGCTGAAGGTATAATATACCTTCTTTTATTATCCAATCCTATGATTTCTTTCACCTTTTCGAACTGTTTACTATCTGCTAATGAACTGCCTCCAAATTTAGCAACTATTGCCTCTTTCATTTCCATTCCCCCTAAAATGATAAAAAAAATACCCGTCCAAAATAGGACGAGTAATCTAACTCGCTTTCCACCCAAATATAAAATCTAAGTAATAATGCTGTAACGTAAGCAAACGCAAATCCCTACTATAAAATTCAGGATTGAGCTCATAGGTGGTTTTCAACCTAGTGTATCAAAGAAGTCTTTCAGCCGGTGAACTTCTATCTCTAATGACCTTAAAAGATTTACTCGTCCTATTCAAAGCTTTTTATCATTTTATAGCGATAACTGAGATTTGTCAATACTAAATATCAGAATTTTTTAAATATTTTATTAGATTTATTTGATGCAACAAGCGATTCATTGATGGGGCATATAGTATTAAAGACCCTTTTGATAAGGTAATATATTAATTAAAACTGCTAGGAAATTATTTACTGTTCAGCCCATTTAGTTGATCTGGAAATAGCCTTTTTCCAATCACTATATAATTTTGCTTTTTTGTCTTCTTCCATATTTGGTTCAAATATTCTATTTACACTCCAACGTTTAGTGATCTCATCTTTATCAACCCAGAATCCAACTGCCAACCCTGCTAGATATGCTGCTCCTAATGCGGTGGTTTCAATTACATTAGGTCTATGAACTGCGACTCCTAAGATATCAGATTGGAATTGCATCAAGAAATTATTAGCGACTGCTCCCCCATCTACCTTTAATGCCTGAAGTTCAATCCCTGAATCTTCTTGCATAGCTTCTAATACATCCCTCGTTTGATATGCGATGGATTCTAAAGCTGCTCTAATTATATGATTTTTATTGCTTCCCCTTGTTAAGCCTACGATAGTTCCCCTAGCATACATATCCCAATATGGGGCTCCAAGTCCTACAAATGCAGGTACTAAATATACTCCATTGGTATCTTCTACTTTTGAAGCAAAATATTCACTATCTTGCGCTTCACTTATTAATTTCATTTCATCTCTTAACCATTGAACTACAGCACCAGCCACGAATATACTTCCTTCTAATGCATATTCGACTTTACCATCTACTCCCCAAGCTATAGTAGTAAGAAGTCCATTCTTTGAAGGTATCATTTGTTCTCCTGTATTCATTAACATAAAGCAGCCTGTTCCATAAGTATTTTTAGCTGTACCTGGATCAAAGCATGCTTGACCAAATAATGCAGCTTGTTGATCCCCCGCTATACCCGCTATTGGAATTTGTGCTCCCCCAAATGTCCGCGGATCTGTTACACCATAGACTTCACTTGAAGGCTTAACTTCAGGAAGCATTGAAGCAGGTATATTCAATTCTTCCAGCAATTTTTCATCCCATTTGAGATCTTTGATATTATAAATCATTGTTCTTGAAGCATTTGAATAATCCGTTACATGGACTTTTCCCCGAGTCAAGTTCCAAATCAACCATGTATCAATGTTCCCAAATAGCAGTTCACCATTTTCAGCTTTTTCTCTTGCTCCTTCCACATTGTCCAAAATCCATTTAATCTTTGTTCCTGAGAAATAAGCATCAATTACTAGTCCAGTGTTCTCTCTTACATAATCCTCTAATCCTCTGCTCTTTAATTCGTCACAAATTGATGCAGTTCTTCTACATTGCCAAACAATTGCATTGTAAACTGGCCTGCCAGTATTTTTGTCCCATACAACAGTTGTTTCTCTTTGATTTGTAATCCCTATAGCGGCAATTTCTTCTGGTCTTATTCCAGCAGTTTCTAACACCTCTCTTGCAACACCAGATTGGGTTCCCCATATTTCCATAGGATCATGCTCTACCCAACCTGTTTCTGGATAATATTGAGTGAATTCATTTTGTGCTACCTTAACAATTTCACCTTCATGATTGAAAATTATTGCTCTAGAACTAGTTGTCCCTTGGTCAAGTGCCATTATATACTTTTTCAACAAAACGTTCTCCCCCTCATTATAAATTTATTGTTTTATACCCAAAGTCCTAAAACAAATTTGTAAATCAATTCTCCTAATATCATTATACATGAACAATCCCTTATTACCTTCTTATTATATTTGCTTTTTCTGAATTATAATATGATGCCGTGCTAAGAAGCGGTTATTGTATAGTATTCTTCATTTGTATTAAGTAACATTTATTCATACATCTAAATAATATAGTTATTATCACAATAGAAAGGAGCAAACCCTTGGAAACTATATTATTGGTATTAATTTTATCTTTAGATTCCTTTTTAACCAGTATAGCTTATGGTTCAAATAAAATTAAAATCCCCTTTTCTTCAATTACTATTATTAATATTGTCTGTACATTTTTCTTATCAATCTCATTATTCTTAGGTTCTCAAATTAGAAGAATCCTACCAGGAAACATTGCTATAATAATTAGTTTTGTTCTCCTGTTTTTAATGGGACTATATTATTTGTTTGAGGGGCTTATAAAATCTCATGTAGAAAATAAATCTATCAAAGGCGAAATAAAACTAAAATTATTTAATATATGGATAATTATAGATATATATCTTGATGAAACTAAGGCAGACTTTAATAAATCAAAAAAGCTTGATTCAATAGAGGCTATAGCCCTTGCTACTACCCTCTCTATAGATTCATTGGCAATTGGGTTTGGAAGTAGCTTAGCAAATGTAAATGGTATATATATTTTATGTCTATCATTTTTATTTGGAATAATTTCTGTATGGAGTGGTCAATTAATAGGTAGAAAGCTTATTGAAAATACAAAAATTAATTTATCATGGTTAGCAGGTGTTATTTTAATTGTATTAGCATTTTTAAAGTTATTTTAATTAATTTTTTTCATTAAATCATAATTTTTAAGTAAACATTTTTATGAAAAAGGGGTATAATTATAATAAGGGAGGCGGGATATGCATTTTTTTATCTTGGAATTATGATTAAAATATTATAGGGAGTGGGAGTTATCGAATCAGAATCTGAGGGGCCATATTTTAATTTTGACCCAAATATTTATCTAAGAAAAAACGTAAATTTATCTCAAGATTTATACCCTTATTCAAAAGAAGTGTATCTTGATATTTGTAAAAAAGAAAATCATAAGGAAATTGTCATAGGTGAAATGAAAGGTCATTTTTTTAACATCTCGAAGTTTGTTGATGATAAAGAAGTTGACAATATAATCTCTCTTCTTCACCAGTATGATGATGAAACCTTTGATATTTGTAATTGCTTGATTAAAGAAACTAGTTGTTTTAAGCAATGTGGAGAAAATATTTATCATTTGGATAGGTTTTTCATATATCCGCAATTTAGAAGTCATGGAATCGGAAGACATGTTTTAGAAACATTTGAAAACAATATAGGTTTCTTTATGGAGAACAATGTCAGGTATATAGGTCTTTTCCCTGACCCAATTACTGAAGACCCTGAATATGATTCATTACTTTATATGAGTAAGGAAGAAAGAAATAATGCAATTAACCATCTAGTAAAATTTTATTCTTCTTTAGGGTTTAGAAAAATGAAAACTAATTCAGATTATATGTATTTGGATTTAAAACATTTAAATTTACATTTATTAAAAAACCAGCATTCATCATAATTTATGCTGGTTTTTTTCTGCTATTTTCTTTTCAATCTCTCAAACAAACTGCCTATTTCTTCTTTCCTTTCATCAGTAGATTCTTCATCTTTTTGGATGAAAAATACGTCTCCTTCGTTTATATCTCCGAATAGCAATTTAGGTACTTCTATTGTTGTACCATCTTCCAATTCTACAATTGCAAAATCCCCTTCAATCCTATCGATTATAACCCTCACGATTTCATCTACCTTTCAGTTTTTATCTCCATTTTAAATCCATCTGAAGTTATTGTTATATTGCCCTTCTCATCAGTTCTATAGACTTGTACTCCCATACCATTTAGTCTATCAACGATATCTTGTGATGGATGATTATATTTATTATCTTTTCCAACAGATATTACAGCAATCGTTGGGGTAACTCTATTTAAAAATTCTTTAGAGCTTGAAGTATTACTTCCATGATGCCCAACTTTTAATACATCTACATCTATATTATCATCTATTAATTTTTCAGCCATTGTTTCCATATCCCCAGTAAATAAAAAGGATGTATCTTTATAAGCTAATTTTAATACTGCGGAATTATTGTTTATGTCTTCAAAAGAGCCATTTGGTGATACAAATTTTAAATCTATTGCATTGTCTAAATCAATTTTTCCACCTGCTTCAGCTATGTCAATTTCCAATCCCTTTTTCTCTATTGCTAATAGTAGATTTTCAAAGGTTTTTGATGTATGTATCTTATCAGGCATATAAACCCTACCTATATCATAATTTTCTATTATTTTTTGCATGCTTCCAATATGGTCTGAATGAGGATGGGTTGCTATAACTACATCCAACTTATCTATACCATAATTATCTATTGTCTCTTTTATTTTTTCATAGTCTTCAGGTTCCCCTGCATCTATTAGTACAGTTTTTTCATTGGGAGTTAAAATCAATATACTATCTGCCTGACCAACATCGATAAATTCAACTATTAAGTCATTTGATGTTGAATTCTCTACTGGGTTTTCTACAGGTAATCCTTCTTGCCTATTTATTGGTCCATTTAATAGCAAATAACTTCCTACAATCACTATAAAAATTATTACATACGATAAGATATTTGATGTCTTTCTTTTTTTACTCAAAGTGCCTGCCCCCTTTTAATTTCATAATATATTATAGTATATTCCCAAATAAAAAGAAATCCCCACACAAATGAGGATTTCTAACATATTTCTTCATGTATTGCTCTTCTTAAACAAAGATTTGCTTCATTTAATCTCCCCTATAATATTTTCCGCTATTTTTAACAATTCTCCACCATGAATTAATTCTCTTAACTTTTCAATATGTGGGTAAAGATACATATCATCTTCCATTATTGGAACTGTTTTGGCAATTTCATTATATATAGCCTCAGTCACAGTACTTCTCTTCAAATTTTTGTCAATATATTGGTAAGACTCAAATGCTGACAATAATTCAATAGCTAAGATATATTCTAGCTTTTCCGCAATTGCAATTGCCTTTTTAGAGGAATTGTATCCCATTGCAACATAGTCTTCTTGATTACCACAAGTAGGAATATTGTCTATTACAGATGGTGTCGATAATATCTTCATATCATTTAATAACCCCGCTTGAGTGTATTGAGGAATCATAAGTCCTGAATTTAATCCTGGATTATTTACTAAGAACCATGGGTTTTCAGATAAATTACCATCTACTAATCTATTGTTCCTTCTTTCTGACATTTTAGCAACCATTGTAGCTGCCATAGCTACAGAGTCCATCTCTAAACCTATAAAGGATGAATCAGGGTTTCCTCCAGAAATTGCTTCTCCATCATTGCCTTCACCCCAAATAATTGGATTGTCAGTACAGCTATTCATTTCAATTTCCAATGTTTCCAATGCATCATACAATGTCTTTTTAACTGATCCATGTAATTGTGGCATACATCTTATTGATAATGCATCCTGTAATCTATAATTATAATTTGCTTTAGCTATTTCAGAATCTTCAAGTATTCTTCTTACATTCTTAGCTGTTTCATATTGATATTTATGAGCTCTAACACTCATTAACCTTTCATCAAAGGCTCTAAGTGTTCCCTTAGAAACCTCTAAAGTCATGGCTCCAATAATGTCTGCAGTTTTTACTGCATTTATAATATCATATAAAGCAATTGCTGCAAGTCCAGTTACACTTGTAGTACCTGAAACTAATATTAAACCTTCTTTATATGATAACTCAAATTTATCAAAATTATTTTTTTCTAATACCTTAGATGAATCAACTACTTGTCCATCTTCAATCATCTTACCTTCTCCCATTATAGCCATGGCTATATGTGCTTCAGGAGACAGATATCCTACAGATCCCTCCTTTGGTGCATAAGGGATAAAATTGTGGTTTAAAAACTCTCTATATCTATCTAATGTTTCATACCTAATTCCACTATAACCTTGCCCCGCATTTTGAAGAATCATAAGCATAGTTGCACGTACTTCTTCTTCACTCATAGGTTGTCCAACAGAAGTTGAATGGGTAATTACAATATTTCTTTGTAATTTAACTACATCTTCTTTGGAAATAGTTCTTGTACTATTTGCACCAAATCCAGTAGTTATACCGTACATTACTCTACCTTGTTCAACCCATTTTTCAACTAATTCACGGGATTTATTAACTCTGTTTTTAAACTCATCTGAGAATTCTATTTCTTTCTTTCCTCTTACGATGCTCATAAAGTCTTCTAACTTCAAAAAGTCACCAACTATATTGCCATTAAAATTTTTTGAGTAAGTCATAACTATTTCCACCCTCATCATTATATTATTTTATTTATGTCATCATATTTATGTATTAGACTTTTTGTATCTTCATTATCTTATCCCAAAATCCTTGCTTTGTATACCTTTTCCTCCTTATGGTTTTTTTCTTGAAGTAAACATAACATAATATTAGCAAGATTTATGCCAACATATTCTTATATTTATCTATCCTTGAAAATGGTTGCATTTAGACGAATTTTATGAAAACTTATTTTAAAGTTTTATTACTGTTGCAAAATAAATTTGCATAGTAAATGACATGTTGTGTAAATTAGCAGAATTATCATGGTGCAAATAATACTTGCATGTGCAAGGATATTTTGCCTATATGTTAATTTCATTTTTCTTTATTCTATATTGTAAATTTTGTCTGCTAATACCAAGGTTTAATGCTGTTCTAGTTATATTATTATCATTTTCTTTTAATTTATTTATTATGATTTCTCTCTCAAAATTATTTAATAATTCATTTAAGTTACTTTCTTGTATATTCCTCTTATGTTTAGTTAATACAAGACCTTGTATAAATTTGGGAATGACGTTTACGTTAAGAAACAAATCATTTTTATCGGAATTATTAAAGGATGCTTCTATGACATGCTTCAATTCTCTTACATTACCAGGCCAATCATATGCCTTGAATTTATCTAAAACATCTTCAGATATTTTGCTTGGACCAAATGAATATTTTTCACGCAATTCAGCTAAGAAATAATTGGATAGAATCTGTATATCCTCTTTTCTTTCTCTTAGGGAAGGGATATCTATCTTCACAACTGCAATTCTATAATAAAAATCTTCTCTCATTCTACCATCTTTAACTAGGTCTTCAAGGTTCTCGTTGGTTGCAACTATAATTCTAACATCACAATCTATTTTCTTATTCCCGCCTAATCTTGTGAATTTCTTCTCTTCTAGAACTCTAAGGAGTTTTGCTTGCTTGTCTAAACTTATGGAATTTATTTCATCTAAAAACAGTGTCCCTCCGTTAGCCTGCTCAAAAAATTCCGTCTTGGATACACTTCCAGTAAATGCTCCCACTTCCGTTCCAAAAAATAGACCTTCAAATAAACTATCCGGAATAGCAGAACAATTCACATCTACAAAGGGTTTAAATCTTCTAGATCCAAAAGTGTGAATACTTTGAGCAAAAAGCTCCTTACCAGAACCCGTGTCCCCTTGGATCAAAACACTTGAATCTGTTAACGAAATCTTTTTTGAAAATTCAATAACCTTTTCCATTGCATCAGATACATGGATTATATCTGAAAATGAATACATTGTATTCATTTTATCACTTTTCTTAGATTGTAAATAGGATTCAAAATCAAGGCTCATATTTTCGTAAGACCTAATTGACGTAATATCACTTTCAAAAACAATCGCTCCATATAATTTGTCACCAATAATTATTGGATATCCTGTATTAATAGTTGTTAGTGTTTTTCCGCTTTTAACTTTGAACCTATCGCATCTATTTATAACTGGTCTTCTAGTCCTTAATATGGTCAAAATAGTACTAAATTCTTCATTTAAATCGTACAATTCGAGAATATGCTTCCCCTTGAAATCCTCTCTATTGTATTCTTCTAATTCTTCACTCTTCCTATTGCCATATAAAAAGTAACCATTTTTATCAAATATTTGCATACCTTGTTCAAAATAATCCACTGAAATTTTAGTTATTATATCAGTCAATTCCCTGTTGCTTAAGAGTAAATATATATAATCATCCTTTACGATTCTTTGGTACACATATAATTTCTCATCTAATTCAATTAAATTAGAATCTATTTTATTGTTTTTTAAGATATCATCCAATTTTATATTTATATGATTTTGAAAAAATTCAGGATAATCTTCTAATTCATTCTCTTTATTTGCTGTTAAACATTTCATTAATTTGTTATTCTTATCAAACTTAAGCAATAAGTCTATCATCTTTTCACCACCATTATTTGTTAATCTTATAATTATTATTTTCAATATGTTTTATTATATCAAATAATTATGATATGATTAAATTATTGATTATCAAGTTAAAAATATTATTTCAAATAGGAGATTACAATGGTTATATTTGTGGATGCTGACGGTTGTCCTGTTGTTGATATAGCAATTGAAGTTGCTAAAATGTTCAATTTACACATTGTTGTTGTAAAGAATTATGCAGTTGAGATTAATGATGATTATGCTGAGGTTGTAACTGTTGATATATCCCATGATAGTGCGGATTATTATATTGTAAATAGGATAAATAAAGGTGATATAGCCGTATCCCAGGATCATGGTCTTGCTGCAATGTGCCTTGCTAAGGGTGCACTATGTATTAATCAAAATGGATTTGTCATCAATTCTGCTAATATAGATGGAATGTTAAATAGAAGATACTTAAATCAAAAGTTAAGAAGAGAAAAGAATATTTATACTAAATTCAAAAAAAGAGATCCTCAGGCTGATGAGGATTTTAGAAAAAGTTTGATTGATTTGATTGAAAAAAATTTATGACCAAAGGGGTTGGTTCCCGTTGGTCATTGTTTAATACTTTCTATTATAATAAAGCTTTAGTGATAATTTTACAATTGCCATAAAACCCAATGCTCCTAATAATGTTAAAAATACAGTTTCGTTAAAAAATCCAGCGATAACAATAGCTATCATCATAACACCAATTATAAAATCAAAGCCTACTCCACCAATTTTATCTTTTATGAGTTTCTTTCTCTCATCATTTTCTTCAATATAGATTGCTTTTATTTTATTTTCATCCTTTATTGCCCAAATATATTTGGCTATATCTCTTAACATCATTAGTAAAAATCCAGCAAATAAACCCAATTGTGCCCCATGCATGAAATCATTGATATGTGTACTACTACCTATCTGACTATATCCCCAATAACCTACTATTGCAACAAGTAGTATAGCGACTATACTAAATACAGTTAATACCATTATTCTTTTCTTTAATGTCACGCCAAAATTCTCCACTAATATATTCTCCCCTCATTTAATTAAAATCTACATCTGAAAAATCAAATACCTCTTCAATAGTCAGTCCAAAATATTTTGCTATTTTATATGCAAGGACCAAGGAGGCTGTATATTTTTCATTTTCCAAAGATGTTATAGTCTGCCTAGTTACGCCTACTGCTAGTGCTAATTCTTCTTGTGATAATTTGTTTAATTTCCTTAACTCTTGTATACGAGTTTTCATTTTCGACCTCCTTTGCAAAGTTTACTTTGCAATTTTAGTATAGTATGCTTTGCATTAAATGTCAAGTAT
>JAPXKQ010000047.1:0-17875 GCA_033809995.1 Tissierellaceae bacterium | reverse complement strand
GATTCAAGGAGTTAGCACAGGAGAAATTATCCCAGCTCAAGTAACGGTAAATTTAAATGCTCGTTAGTGTCATTATAGTTGATGTTATAAAATAATATAGGAATATATAGGGCTAGGTGGACTAGCCCTACCATTAAAACTAATTAGCAAGACTATGGAGAAGAGGTGATATTATGGCAAAGAATTTTGAAGAATTATTACGCTTAGCTCAAGAAAGAGGACCTAAAAAGATATCTGTAGCAGTAGCTGAGGACAAAGAAGTATTAACAGCAATAAAAATTGCAATGGAAAAGGGGATAGCGGAACCTATTCTAGTAGGAAATAAGGAGAAAATTGAGTACATAGCTAAGGAGGTGGGTTTAAATTTAGGAGGGATTGATATCATCAATGAAAAAGATGGTACTTTAGCTTCTATGATTGCAACTGAATTGGTTAGTAGTAAAAAAGCACAAATATTGATGAAAGGCTTAATAGATACATCAATAATACTGAAGCAAGTCTTAGATAAGAATATTGGTCTGAGTTGTGAAAACGTTATCAGCCATATTGCGGTCTTTGATGTACCAACTTATCATAAAGTATTTATAGTAACAGATGCAGCTATGAATATAGCACCAGATTTAATTCAAAAAAAAGAAATACTAGAAAATGCAGTTAAAATGGCATTATCCTTAGATATAAAGATGCCAAAGGTAGCAGTATTAGCAGCAAAGGAAAAGGTATCACCCAAAATGGAAGCTACTATTCACGCACAAGAATTAAAGAATATGAACAAATATGGAATTATAAAAAATTGTATAGTTGATGGACCTCTTGCCCTTGACAATGCAATCAACAAGGAATCAGCCCTTATTAAGGGTATAGAAAGTGAAGTAGCAGGAGATGCAGATATACTATTAGCTCCAACTATAGAAGCTGGAAATATCCTATATAAGTCATTAACATATTTTGCAAATGCAAAATCAGCAGGGCTAATAGTTGGAACAAAAGCACCAGTAGTATTAACTTCACGTGCTGACAATGAAGAATCAAAGTTAAACTCAATTGCACTAGCTGTATTAATGTCATCCCAATAGGAGGTAATTATGAATAGTTATAGATTATTAACTATAAACCCAGGTTCTACTTCAACAAAGATTGGAGTTTTTCAAGATGACAAAATTATATTTGAAGAAACATTAAGACATCCTTTAGCAACTTTGAATCATTACGATAAGATATATGATCAATTTGAGTTTAGAAGAAACATAATAATGGAGGCTCTACAAAATAACAATATAGAAATAAATTCAATTGATGCAGTTGTAGGAAGAGGAGGATTGCTAAAGCCTATAGAAGGTGGAACATATGAAGTCAATGAAAAAATGTTAGAAGACCTAAAAATAGGAGTACTAGGTGAACATGCTTCAAACTTAGGAGGTATATTAGCCTATGAAATAGCTAGAGAAATCAATGGTAAGGCATTTATAGTAGACCCAGTTGTAGTAGATGAATTGCAGGATATAGCAAGGATTTCTGGTATCAAGGAAATTGAAAGAGTAAGCATATTTCACGCATTAAATCAAAAAGCAGTAGCAAGAAGACATGCTAAATCTATTGGTAAGAGATATGAAGAATTAAACCTTGTTGTAGTTCATTTAGGAGGAGGTATATCTGTAGGGGTTCATGAAAAAGGTAGAGTTATAGATGTTCCCAATGCTTTAGATGGAGAAGGACCATTTTCTCCTGAGCGATCAGGAAGCTTACCTGTTGGTTCCTTAGTCAAATTATGTTTTTCAGGCAAATATTCAATAAAAGATATGAAAAAGATGATTAAAGGTAATGGCGGCTTAGCATCATATCTTGGTACAAATGATGCTAGGGAAGTTCGCAAAAGAATAGAAGAAGGAGATAAATATGCAGAACTAATATACTCTGCAATGGCATATCAGGTAGCAAAAGAAATAGGTTCAGCTGCTACAGTATTGAAAGGAAATGTAGATGCCATCATCTTAACCGGCGGAATTGCATATTGTGAATTATTTACTAGTTGGGTTACTGAAAGAGTAAAATTCATCTCTACTGTTATTATTTACCCAGGAGAAGATGAACTCACGGCATTGGCAGAAGGAGGTTTACGCGTATTAAGAGGAGAAGAAGCTTCAAAGTCTTATTTTGAAGAAAAGAATAGTGAGACTTGGGGTGTTGCTTGTTCTGTATAATACTTGTAAGAATGACCCGAGCAATTGTGAACTGTGAACTGTGCATTGTGAATTTAACGAAGGAGTCTACTATGTTAAATGATAATAGAATAAGAATAATTATAGGGCATTATGGCAGCGGAAAAACAGAATTCGCCGTAAACTATGCGATAAAGCTGGCAAATTTGGGCAAGAAGGTAACACTAGTGGATTTAGATGTTGTAAACCTATATTTTCGAAGCAGAGAAAAAGCAGAAATCTTAGAAAAATTAGGTATAAGAGTTATAGGTAGCTCTATCAAGGGTTCTGCATTAGATTTACCATCTATTCCTGGTGAAGTATTATCTCCATTACAGGACACAACATATGAATGTATATTAGATGTAGGGGGTGATCCAGCAGGAGCAAGGGCATTGGTCAGATACAATAGTTATTTTACAAAGGGTAATTATGATATGTTCTTTGTGTTAAATGCCAACAGACCAGAAACCCAAAGGGTTGAAAAGGCAATAGAATATATGGTAAAAATCGAGGAAGTAACTGGAGTTAAGATTACTGGAATTGTTAACAATACTCATTTATTAAAAAGCACAACCGCTTCAGACATAATTAGCGGAAACAAACTAGCTTTAGAAGTTAGCAATAAGACAGGTATACCACTTAAATATAATGTAGCACTAGAAGATTTAGCTTCTTCTATTGAAAATTTAAAGGGAGAAATTTTTCCTATAAGGCTTTATATGAGGGAAGAATGGATGCTTTAAAAAAAGGGAGGAATTAATATGGCAAAAGGAAGGGTCATTTTTCAAGAGGACCTTTGTAAAGGTTGTAATCTATGTGTTACTGTTTGTCCAACAGATGTAATAGCATTAGATAATGTTAGCCTAAATGCTAAGGGCTACCACCCAGCAGGAGTAGTAAATGCAGACAAGTGTATAGCATGCATGAATTGTGCACTTATATGTCCAGACTTGGTTATAACTGTAGAAAAATTTGATAAATAAAGGGAGGTTTTAAATATGTCAAAAGTTCTCATGAAGGGGAATGAAGCAATAGGTGCAGCAGCAATTAAGGCTGGTTGCAGATATTTCTTTGGCTATCCAATAACTCCCCAAAATGAATTACCAGAGTATATGTCAAGAGAATTACCAAATGTAGGAGGTACATTTGTACAGGCAGAATCAGAAGTTGCTGCTATAAATATGGTATATGGTGCAGCAGGCTCTGGTGCTAGAGTTATGACTTCATCTTCAAGTCCAGGAATTGCATTAAAACAAGAAGGTATATCTTATATAGCAGGGGCTGAATTACCTTGTGTTATAGTTGATATAATGAGAGGTGGACCGGGATTAGGCGGTATTCAACCTTCACAAACAGACTATTTCTTAGCAACAAGAGGTGGGGGGAATGGAGACTATAGATTACTCGTACTAGCTCCCTCAAATGTTCAAGAATTAGTAGACTTAGTAATGGATGGCTTTGATTTAGCCGATGAATACAGAAACCCTGTAATGATTTTAGGAGACGGTATGATAGGTCAAATGATGGAGCCAGTTGAATTTAAAGATAGAGTTGGAAAAGAAATACCTGAAAAGGATTGGGCTACTACAGGAACAAAAGGGAAAAGGAAACCCAATATTATAAATTCATTGTATTTGGATGCAGAAGATTTAGAAAGGCACAACCAAAAACTGCAAGAAAAATACAATAAAATGAGAGAGAAAGAAGTAAGAGTTGAATCTTATAATATAGAAAATGCAGATGTGGTAATTTCTGCTTATGGTACAACAGCTAGAATTGCAAAGACTGCAATATCCAAATTAGAAAATGAAGGATATAAGGTAGGACTTATAAGACCAATTACATTGTTTCCATACCCATACGATGAATTCAATAAAATAAAGGATACATGTAAAGGGGTACTTACTGTAGAAATGAATGCAGGTCAAATGTTAGATGATGTAAAACTTGCACTTAATGGTAGACTGCCAGCTTACTTTTATGGAAGAACAGGTGGTATGGTACCAACACCAGAAGAAATTGTGAAAAAGGTTAAAGAAATCCTTGGAGGTGACAAATAATGGCTGTTATCTTTGAAAGAACTAGAGGATTATTAGATACCCCAACTCATTATTGTCCAGGTTGTACCCACGGGGTCATTCATAGACTGGTAGCGGAAGCAATGGTAGAACTAGGTGTATTGGAAGATGCTGTAGGAGTTGCACCAGTAGGTTGTTCAGTATTAGCATATAAGTACTTCAATTGTGATATGCATGAAGCTGCCCATGGTAGAGCACCTGCCGTAGCAACAGGGATTAAGAGAGTTCATCCAAATAACTTTGTATTCACTTATCAAGGAGATGGAGACTTAGCATCTATTGGTACCGCAGAAGTAGTCCACGCTGCACATAGAGGAGAGAAAATTTCTACAATATTCGTCAACAATGCTATCTATGGAATGACAGGTGGTCAAATGGCTCCAACAACATTGGTAGGACAAAGGGCAACAACTGCTCCATATGGCAGAATGGAGGAATTGGCAGGACGTCCTATTAGAATAGCAGAAATGATAGCAACAATAGATGGAGCTGTATTTGTTGAAAGAGTTGCTGTAAATACACCAGCCAATATAAGAAAAGCAAAAAGAGCCATTAAAGAATGCTTCAAGGTTCAAATAGAAGGCAAAGGATTTGGATTGGTAGAAATACTTTCCACTTGCCCAACAAACTGGGGATACACACCGGAAGATGCACTAAAATGGTTGGAGAAAAACATGATACCTTATTACCCACTTGGTAATTTTAAAAAGCCAAAGGAGGTTGAATGATAATGGAAGAAAGAATAATAATAGCTGGATTTGGTGGTCAAGGGGTTATGGCTATGGGTCAGCTTCTTACCTATTCTGGAATGATAGAAGAAAGCTATGTATCATGGTTACCTTCCTATGGTCCAGAAATGCGTGGAGGTACAGCCAACTGTAACGTTATAATATCAACCGAACCAATAGGCTCGCCAGTAGTTGTTGAAGCTTCAACTGCATTGGTGCTAAATAAGCCTTCCCTAGATAAATTTGAAAAATCAGTATTACCTGGTGGAAGACTATTTATCAATTCATCATTAATCGATAGAAAATCAAATAGAGAAGATATTGATATATTTTATATACCAGCAAACGAGATAGCAAATGAGCTAGGCAACAATAGAGTAGCAAATATGGTAATGCTAGGAGCATACCTGGAAGTAGTTAAAACAGTAGATATAGAAAGCATCTATAAGGCTTTCCCAGAAGTATTTGGGGCAAATAAAGAACATCTACTCCCAATCAATAAAGAAGCACTACAAAGAGGCGCCGAAGCTGCAAGAGAACAATTAAAAGTTTTAGCATAGATTAACAGGGGCTATTATAGTCCCTGTTGATTTTTTTAATTGTTCTGTATGAATTATATAAATGAAGTTTAAATAAAAATTTACATAATTATCAAAAAACAGTTGCTATTTCTTTTAATAGGGAATATAATAGATGAAATTAACTATTTACGAAGGAGGTCTTAATCTTGAATATTAAATATGTCGAGAGCCAATGGAAGTCTGTTTCCATTAACATGGATAAGATTTCCGAAGGTCTAAGGAGATTCCAACTATTATTCTAAAGAAATTTGAATATAATAGGAGGAATAAATATGTTAAAAAAATTTGTTGTGATATTGTTAGCTATTAGTACTATTTTTGTTTTTGCTTCTTGTGGGAACAAACAAGAAACTGTTGCAAATGGTGATAATTCATCTAACCAAGGTAAGAGTAGATTGGATACTATCCTTGAGACTGGAAAAATAACCATGGCTACAAGTCCTGATTTTGCACCAAATGAGTTTATTGACTTAACAAAGACTGGTCAAGAGTCTTATGTTGGCAGTGATATAGAACTTGGAAAATATATTGCCGATAAGCTTGGTGTGGAATTAGTTATAGAAGCTATGGACTTCTCGGCTTGTCAAGCAGCAGTTAGTAGTGGAAGTGTAGATATGGCTATTTCTGCTTTTGCATGGAAAGAAGATAGAGCAGAGAGCATGGGATTATCTGACTTCTATAATATGGAAGACTCTGATGGTAAAAGTCAAGGAATTTTAGTTCTCAAAGAGAATGCAGATAAGTACAAGACAGCAGCAGATTTTTCGGGTAAGGTAGTTGCAGCGCAAAATGGTGCATTGCAAAGTGAGCTAGTAGTAAGCCAACTACCAGAAGATGTTAAACTTGAAAGTATAACTAGTCTAAATGATGCAGTATTAATGCTAATTACAGGCAAGATAGATGCTTTAGCTGTTGCATCTGATAATGGTGAGGCTTTTGCTAAAAACTATGATGAAATCACTATGAGTGATTTCTATTTTGACTATACTAGTCAAGGCAATGTAGTGGCTGTTAAAAAAGGTGAAGATGAACTGCTAAATAAAATTAACGAAATTATAGCAGAAGTAAATAAAAACGCTCTATACCCACAATGGAAAGCAGATGCTATTTCTCTTGCAAATAAGTTGGGAATAGACATGAACTAATCGATAATAGAATAAAATATTATAGGATGCAGACGAATGTCTGCATCTATTTTTTTTGAAGGGGGCTAAATATTGAATTTTCTAATTAGTAATATTATCAAAGTAGTAGAAAAATATTGGCCATTGTTTTTACAAGGTCTAGGTTTTACATTGTTACTTTCTGTAATAACAGTATTCTTTGGAGCAATTATTGGGTTATTTATAGCAAGTATGAAAATGTCTAAGCTATCTATCTATAAGATAAGACCATTTTCAATAATTGCTTCATTATATATAGAAATAATAAGGGGGACACCTTTGTTGCTACAATTATATTTTTTCTATTTCCTTTTACCGATGCTAGTTCCAGCAATGGAATTAAGTAAATTTACGTGCATTGCTATAGCTCTTGTATTTAATAGTTCTGGATATGTAGCAGAAATAATAAGAGCAGGCATAGAAGCAGTGGATAAAGGTCAGACAGAGGCAGCTAGAAGTCTTGGCTTAAACGGAAAACAAACAATGATAAAGGTTGTAATTCCACAGGCTATAAAAAATATATTACCTGCATTATGTAATGAATTTATTATGGTTATAAAAGAAACATCTCTTGCATCGACATTCTTTGTAGGAGATTTGATGACACAATACAAGGTTATTTCTGGAGCATTATATTTAGTTATAGAACCACTAATTGTAATTGGATTCATTTACATGGCTCTTACCTATAGCCTTTCTAAAGGAGTTGCAGTTATTGAAAGGGGGTTAAAGGTCAGTGAATAATCAAATGATTCGAGTCCAGGAATTGTATAAAAATTATGGAGATTTACAAGTTTTAAAAGGAATAAATAATCATGTCTCTAAAGGTGAAGTTCTTACAGTAATAGGACCATCTGGCAGTGGAAAGAGTACATTTTTACGTTGTTTGAATCTATTGGAAGTACCAGATAGTGGACGGATTTACTTTGATGGCACAGAAATCACAAAAAAGGGCGTTGAAGTTGATAAACATCGTCAAAAAATGGGAATGGTATTTCAATTGTTTAATGTATTTCCCCATATGACTGTACAGGAAAATATTACTTTAGCGCCAGTAACATTAAAGAAGATGAGTCAGAAGGAAGCAAATGAAAAAGCTATTGAACTTTTAGCAAAGATTGGACTTCTTGAGAAAAAGGATGAATATCCAAATAGGCTTTCTGGTGGGCAAAAGCAAAGACTTGCTATAGTTCGTGCTTTAGCAATGGAGCCAGAGGTTATGTTATTTGATGAACCAACATCAGCATTGGATCCAGAAATGGTGGGGGAGGTTTTGAATGTTATAAAATCTTTAGTTGAAGAGGGGATGACTTCAGTCATAGTTACACACGAGATGGGCTTTGCTAAAGAAGTGTCAGATAGAGTCATATTTATGGCAGATGGAGTCATTGTAGAAGAGGGAATCCCTAGTCAAATATTTGATAATCCACAGAATCCACGTACTAAAGAATTTTTAAGCAAAGTGTTGTATTAAAAGGAGGAATAATCTTATGAATAAGAAGGATTTGTTTAAATTAATTGATGATAAAAAAGATATATTGATAGACTTAAGTGATAGTATTTGGGAATATGCAGAATTATCATTATTAGAGTTCAAATCGGCAAAACATTATATAGAAGTGTTAAAAGAAGAGGGATTTGAAGTTAAAAAGGAAGTTGCGGGGATTAAAACTGCATTTACAGGTACCTATGGAAGCGGTAGACCAATAATAGGGATATTGGGAGAATTTGATGCACTAACAGGACTATCTCAAGAGGCTTGTTCTGTAAGTAGAAAAGAATTAATTCAAGGTGGATGTGGACACGGTTGTGGACACCACTTACTTGGTGCTGGTTCATTAGGGGCAGCGATAGCGATAAAGAAATATTTAGAAGACAAAGGAGAAGGAACAGGTACAGTTATATTTTTTGGATGTCCTGGAGAAGAAGGAGGAGCTGGCAAAGCATTTATGGCAAGAGATGGTATCTTCTACAATTTAGATGCAGCATTATCTTGGCATCCTTCAGATTCTAATGAAGTTACAACAGGTACTAACAATTGTAGTATCCAAGTAGAATATAAATTTACAGGAATAGCATCCCATGCAGCTGGGGCTCCACATATGGGAAGATCCGCCTTAGACGGAGTAGAGTTATTAAATATTGGGGTACAATTTTTACGAGAACATATAAAAGATTCTGATCGTATACATTATGCAATAATAGATGCAGGTGGAAATTCACCTAATGTTGTTCAACCTACTGCAAAAGTATTATATATGGTTAGATCAAATACTGTACCAGAAACTAAGAAACTTCTTGCTAGAGTAGATAATATAGCGAAAGCTGCCGCAATGATGAGCGAAACAACTTTAACTCGTAGATTTATAGACGGTACAGCAAATACAATAGATAATCAAATATTGGAAGATATATTATATAAAAATTTTGAAGAAATTGAACTACCTGAGTATACAGAGGAAGAATGGGATTTTGCTAAAGAGTTAAAAAAGACTTATTTCACTGATAAACTACCAGGCTTTGGAGCGATTCATAGCAGTGAAATAGCAAAGCATGTCAGAGAAAAAACAGATAATGGAAATAGGGCTCTTAATGATTTCTTAATGCCAAAATATCATTCATCAGAACAAAGCATGGGTTCAACAGATGTGGGTGATGTAAGTTGGCAAACACCTACAGGACAAATCAATACAGTTACTTGGGCATCGGGTTCTCCAGGACATTCTTGGCAGAATGTATCAATGGGTAAAAGCAGTATAGCTCATAAAGGACTTCTTTTAGCCGCAAAGGTATTAGCAGCTACAGCATTTGATTTATTCGAACACCCAGATATTTTAGAGAAGGCTAAGGAAGAGTTTATAATAAAGACTAAAGACGGATATATATGCCCTATAGAAAAAGATGCAGTTCCTATAGCTATAGGTAATAAATTTTAAGTAAGGGGGACAAAGGAAACGTCCCCCTGTCTTTTTTTAGAATCTATACTTTTATAAACCAATTTAGTCTACAGACTTTTTCATTAAGACAATTCAGCTATCAATTCATCCATCAATTCTTTTACACTTACAATTCTATCGATTCTAAATCCATTTTTCCCTATAAATACAAGTCCATTGTCCACATCTCCATTGACAGAATTGACCAATGCTTTAGTTATACAATATGGGGTGGATGCAGGATTGCATGGTACTAAACATCTATAACATTTTTTAATCTTTTCTTTTTCTGCCGTTACCTTCTTCACAAAAGGATTGATTAATGCCTGTCCAGGCATACCTACAGGACTTAATATGATTTGTATGTCATCTTCTTTAGAATTTACATATGCATTTTTGAATTCCAAGGATGCATCACATTCATTTGTTGCAACAAATCTTGTTCCCATTTGAACCCCAGTTGCACCAAGGTCAAGATATTTTTTTATATCCTTTCCATCAAAGATTCCACCTGCAGCGATTACAGGGATTTTCCTTCCACTACTTTCTTCATAAGGTTTTATAGCATCAAAAACATCCTTGATGATCTCACTTAAACTAGGAAGACTTTTCTCCTTCAATTGCTCATGAGAAAAACCTAGATGGCCTCCAGCCTTAGGTCCCTCAACTATTAATAAATCTGGTAAATAATCATATCTTTTTTGCCATATCTTGGTAATCACCGCAGCAGCTTTACCTGAAGAAACTATAGGTGCTATTTTTGTAGCACTTCCTTTTACTAGTGAAGGCAATTCACTAGGTAAACCTGCTCCAGAAATTATCAAGTCAATTTTTTCTTTTACTGCAACTTTGACCATTTCTTTATAATTATTTATTGCTACCATTAAATTTACTCCCAATATTCCATTAGGGCTTAATGTTCTTGCTTTTCTAATTTCTTTTGCCAATGCTCTTTCATTTGCTTCGTTGCAATTATCTTCAAAGTCATCTTCTCTAAAGCCAATCTGTACTCCTGAGATAACTCCGATTCCACCATAATTAGCTACTGCAGAAGCTAAACCTGAAAGAGAAACACCAACCCCCATTCCCCCTTGGATTATTGGTACCTTTGTTACCTTACTACCAATTCTTATTTGCGGTAGATTCAATATATACACCTTCCTTTCATAAATCAAGGATTAAAAATTAAGAATTAAAGATTAAGAATTTGAAACCAATTAGGAATAATAACTAAGAATGTTTTTCTATTTATATTTAATTTCTTTAAGGTTTTAATTTTTAATTTTTATCTTTTAATTTTTAATTGTTTTCAATTATCCTATCGAAAACATAAACTCGCCTTCAGCTGTTACCTCGTTTCCAACATAAGCCTTTCCTTCACCGATACCAACACTGCCTCTAAGCTTCGTAATCTTAACTTCCATTCTCAACGTGTCCCCGGGTTTTACAACCTTTTTGAATCTAAACTTATTGATTCCTGCAAAATATGGAATACGTCCTTTAAATTCTTCCTTGGATAATAGAATTACTGCACCAACTTGAGCCATAGTTTCGATAATAATAACACCCGGCATAACAGGTTTTTCTGGAAAATGTCCTTGGAAATAATATTCATTCATGGTAACATTTTTGTACCCAATACCCTTTTTACCTTCTTCTTCAATTTCTACCTTGTCCACAAATAGAAAAGGATATCTATGAGGAAGAATATTTGTGATTTCTTCAATACCAACTATTTTTACCATTGTCCCACCTCCCAATTGGAAATAATTATTGATTAATTTAGTATAATATTATATACTTAATCATAAGTTTTTGGTATCATATAACAATAATAATAGAAATATTATTATTTTGCAAACTAATATTTGAGGAGGTGGTGCGAGAGAAAAATATGCATACAACAAAATATTTGGAGGTGGAAGATTGAAAAATTATTCAGTTGGAATTTCTGGTGTAGGAAGCTATGTTCCTGAAAAAGTCTTAACCAATTTCGATTTATCTCAGATTGTAGATACTAATAATGAATGGATTGTAGAAAGAACAGGAATTGAGCAAAGAAGAATTGCAGAAAAGGATGTAGCAGCCTCAGACTTAGCCACAGAAGCAGCTTTAAAAGCACTTAAGGATGCTAAGACTGGGCCAGAAGAAATTGACCTTATAATAGTAGCAACAGCAACTCCAGACCATACCTTCCCTGCTACAGCTTGTATTGTACAGAAAAACATTGGAGCTGAAAAGTCCGCTGCATTTGATATGAGTGTTGGGTGTTCAGGATTTGTATATGCCCTAGTTACAGGTGCAAACTTTATACAAACAGGAGTATACAAGAAGGTACTCATCATAGGTGCAGAAGTCCTTTCTAAGGTTGTAGACTGGGAGGATAGAAATACCTGCATACTATTTGGTGATGGAGCAGGAGCGTGTTTGTTAGAAAGATGTGAGGATGGATATGGAATCCTATCTTATGAATTAGGCTCAGACGGAAGTAATGGCGAAGTCCTAATTTTACCAGCAGGAGGTTCAAGAATGCCCGCATCATTAGAAACAGTAAACAATAGACTTCATTCAATTAAAATGGATGGAAAAGAAGTATTTAAGTTTGCTGTAAGGGTAATGGAAAAAGCATCTCTAAATGTGCTAGAAAAGGCAGGCTTAAAGTTAGAGGATTTAGATTTTTTGGTTCCTCATCAAGCAAATATTAGAATCATAGATGCTGCCCGAAAAAAACTTAAAATTGACGATAGTAAAGTATGCGTTAATTTAAATAAATATGGAAATATGTCTTCCGCTTCTATTCCAGTATCCTTAGATGAAGTCTTAAAGGCTAAAAGGATAAAAAAAGGTGACAATCTAGTTTTAGTAGCCTTTGGAGCAGGTCTCACATGGGGAGGAGTAGCAATCAAATGGAATAGGGAGGGAGAGAATGAAAACTAGAATTACAAAATTATTAAATATTGAATATCCCATATTACAGGGAGGTATGGCATGGGTAGCAACTCATGAGCTAGCTGCAGCAGTATCAGAGGCAGGAGGTCTCGGGGTAATAGCCGCTGGCAGTGCACCGGGTAATATAATTAGGGATGAGATTAGAAAGCTAAAGGAATTGACAGATAAGCCCTTTGGGGTAAATATAATGTTATTGTCACCTTTTGCTGAGGATATTGTAGATATAGTCTGTGATGAGGGAGTTCCTGTAGTAACTACAGGTGCAGGAAACCCAGGGAAGTATATAGAAAAGTTAAAGCAGCATAATGTTAAAATCATACCTGTAGTACCTACTGTATCTTTAGCGAGAAGACTTGAAAAACTTGGAGTGGATGCCTTGATTGTTGAAGGCACCGAAGCTGGTGGTCATATTGGAGAGTTGACTACACTTGTCTTAGTTCCCCAAGTTGTTGATGCGGTTAATATTCCTGTAATTGCTGCAGGAGGAATTGGTGATAGCAGAGGATTTTTAGCGGCTCTTTCACTTGGTGCCGAAGGAGTCCAACTAGGCACTAGATTTGTGTGCTCTACTGAAGCAAAGGTTCATCAGAATTACAAAGAAAGAATCATAGAAGCAAAAGATAGGGATGCACTTGTAACTGGGAGAAGTACAGGACATCCAGTAAGAGTATTGAAAAACAAATTTACCAAGGAATTTCTAGATTTAGAGAAACAAGGTGTTGATTTTGAAACCCTTGAAAGGCTAGGTGTAGGTAGACTCAGAAAAGCAGTACAGGAAGGTGACATGGACAATGGGTCATTAATGGCTGGACAAATTTCTGGACTTATTAATGATGTAAAAAGCTGCAAGGAAATAATAGAAGACATGGTTTTTGGTGCTGACAAGGTAAGAAGTAGATTATCTTCACTTATGGGAGGTGAAGATAATGAGTAAACTAGCTTTTATATTTCCAGGTCAAGGGTCCCAATATATTGGCATGGGTAAAGATTTTTATGACTCAATAAATGAGTCTAGACTTGTCTTCGAAGAAGCAGACGAAACCCTTAATATGAAATTAAGCGATTTGATGTTTAATGGAGATGCAGAGGACTTAAAGAAAACGGAAAATACACAGCCTGCAATGCTTACAACATGTACAGCAATTTTAAAGGCAATAGAAAGAGAAGGAATTGAGTGTGAATACACTGCAGGTCTAAGCTTAGGAGAGTACAGCTCAATTGTAATGAGTAAGGCAATAGACTTTTCTGATGCTCTTAAAATAGTAAGAGAAAGAGGAAAGTTTATGCAAGAAGCTGTACCCCAAGGAATTGGTGGTATGGCAGCAATACTCGGATTAGATAGAAATAATTTACCAGCATTGATTGAGTCCTCTAAGGATTACGGAATAGTAGAGGTAGCAAATTACAATAGCCCCGAGCAAATTGTAATATCAGGTGAATTAAAGGGTATAACTATAGCCTGTGAAAAAGCAATGGAATTAGGTGCAAAAAAGGCAGTACCTTTACAAGTTAGTGCCCCATTTCATACCAGTCTTTTATCTAAAGCTGGTGAAAAACTAAAAGATGTCTTGACCAATGTAAAAATAAAGGATTTAGACAAAAAAGTGGTATCAAATGTGGACGGAAATATTATAAAATCCAAGGATGAACTAGTTCCTAAGCTTGTCAATCAAGTAAGTAAATCAGTACTTTGGCAACAATCAGTAGAATATATGATAAGTCAAGGTGTGGATACTTTTGTTGAAATAGGTCCAGGAAAATCCTTAACTGGCTTTGTAAAAAGAATTAGCAAGGCTATGGGAAAAGAAGTAAAAGCCCTAAATGTATCGGACTTGACCTCTTACTATGATGCAATCAATGTATTAAAGAGGGGGGCGTAAATATGGATTTAAAAGGCAAAGTAGCACTAGTTACTGGCGGAAGTAGAGGAATCGGTAGAGAAATTGCAATAGGATTATCCAAATTAGGCGCTGATATTGCATTTACCTATAGTTCTAATTCTATAAAGGCAATGGAAGTAGTTGAAGAATTAATCCAAAATGGAGTTAAGGCAATTGCTATACAAGGTAATGTAAGCATAGAAGAAGATGTAAACTCCATTGTGAGTCAAGTAGAAGAGAAACTAGGCGGTATAGATATTTTAGTCAACAATGCTGGAATTACAAAGGATAATTTATTGATTAGAATGAAGCCTGAGGACTGGGATGACGTAATGAATGTAAACCTAAAGGGTGTATTCCTATGCACAAAGGCAGTGGCTCGAGGTATGATGAAAAAGAAATATGGAAAGATAATAAATATATCATCAGTAGTTGGGGTAACAGGAAATGCTGGTCAAGGGAATTACTCAGCTTCAAAGGCTGGAGTAATAGGATTTACAAAATCCATGGCAAAGGAATTAGCATCTCGAGGAATTAGAGTAAATGCAATAGCACCAGGATTTATCCAAACAGATATGACCGCTGTATTGAAGGATGATATTAAAGAAGCAATGCTAAACAATATTCCACTTAATCACTTTGGAACACCAAAGGATATAAGCAATGTAGTCAACTTCTTAGCAAGTGAAGCTTCAGATTATATCACAGGTCAAGTAATCAAAGTAGACGGTGGAATGGCGATTTAGGCGGTCTTTGACCGCCAGTGAATAGTGAATAACAAAAAGACAGTATAATATCTGCAGGATGTCATCCTGAAGATGCCCTAACCCGATTTATGATGCATTTTCATAAATCGATGGACAGAACAAACCTGACTATCGAAGAATCTCTGGTTTTAATTGTCCATTGTCAACTGTCAATTATCAATTAAAAAATGGGAGGAATACAAAAATGATATTTGAAAAAGTTGTAAATATAATAGCAGAACAATTAAACGTAGATGCTGACGACATCACAATGGAAACATCAATGATGAAGGACTTGGAAGCAGACTCATTAGACGCAGTAGAAATAATGATGGCATTGGAAGATGAATTTGGTGTATCAATTCCAGACGAAGATGCTGAAACCTTTAAGAACATAGGTGATATTGTAAGATACGTAGAATCAAAAATCTCCTAATAAGAGTAAGGGGGAAAAAATGAAAAGAGTTGTGATAACTGGTGTAGGAGCAATAACTCCTATAGGAATAGGTAAGGATAACTTTTGGAATTCCCTTTTAGAAGGGAAATCAGGTATAGTATATATCACAAAGTTTGATACAGAAAGACACGAAACAAAGATAGCAGCTGAGGTTAAAGACTTCAATCCTCAAGATTTTATAGATAAAAAAGAAGCCAGAAGAATGGATAGATTTGCACAATATGCGGTAGCTGCAACAAGGCTAGCTATAAAGGATGGCAATATTGATTTAGATAGCTTAAATAGGGAAAGAATTGGTGTTGTAATAGGCTCTGGAATTGGCGGTATTGAAAGTCTTGAATCTGAAAAAGAAAAATATATGGAAAAAGGACCAGGTAGAGTAAGCCCATTGTTTATTCCCATGATGATTTCAAATATGGCAGCTGGTCAAGTATCCATGAATTTTGGACTTAAAGGGGCATCAATGACCATAACAACAGCTTGTGCATCAGCTACTCACGCAATTGGCGAAGCCTTTAGAATGATTAAATATGGGATTCAAGATATGGTAGTTACTGGGGGCACAGAAGCCTCCATAACACCACTTTCATTAGCAGGTTTTAGCTCAATGAAAGCTCTATCAACTAGAAATGATGCGCCTGAAAAGGCTAGTTGCCCCTTTGATAAAGAAAGAGATGGATTTATTATGGGAGAAGGTTCAGGAATTATTGTACTAGAAGAGCTAGAGCATGCTATTAAAAGAGGAGCTACAATCTATGCAGAAGTAGTAGGATACGGGGCTACATCAGATGCATTCCATATTACTCAACCTGACCCAGAAGCAAATGGAGCAAGAAATGCCATGAAAATTGCTTTAGAAGAAGGAAATGTAGATTATAAGGAAGTTGGATATATCAATGCTCATGGAACTAGCACTTATTTTAATGATAAGCTAGAGACATTAGCTATAAAGGATTTGTTTAAAGAGCATGCATATGAATTGAATATAAGCTCAACTAAATCAATGACAGGTCATCTACTTGGAGCAGCTGGTGGAGTTGAGGCTATCGCAACAGCCTTAGCTTTAAAGGAAGGCATGATTCCTCCAACTATTAACTACGAAAATCCAGATGAAGAATGTGACCTAAATTACACTCCAAATAAAGCAGTTAAAAAGGATATAAAATATGCCATGTCCAATTCTTTAGGATTTGGAGGGCACAACGCAAGTATATTATTGAAGAAATATTAAAGAAAAGGGACTTTGGTGATTATTCCAAAGTCCCTTATTAATTTGGTATTAGATTTTATTTATCACTATTAAAATTTTTATATTTAGTATAATCTTTTTAAAAAGGGCTTTAC
The DNA here is from genome assembly GCA_033809995.1 of Tissierellaceae bacterium. Classification (GTDB taxonomy): domain Bacteria; phylum Bacillota; class Clostridia; order Tissierellales; family Tissierellaceae; genus Paratissierella. Next base: position 812 of record JAPXKQ010000047.1, on the reverse strand, counting down.
AAATATTTACTATGGAGTTAAAATAATTATGGAAAGCGAAGTGTTAATTAAATAACAAACAATGTATTACAAAAGACTATTTTAAGGAGGACATAAAATGCAAAAAGGTAAAAGAGTATTTTCCGTAATCATTTGTTTAACATTGGTTTTAACGATGTTAGCAGGTTGTACTAAAGAAAAAGCAGTTGATGGATCAAATGCACCTTCTCAGGAAGAAGGAAAAGGGATTTTCACTCCTGGTAAGTACATAGGAAAGGGAACAGGCTATGGTGGACCCTTAGAAGTAGAGGTTGAAGTGGACAAGGATAAGATAATAGGTGTTAATATTTTATCACATAATGAAACTTCCAAAATATCTGACCTTGCAATAGAAAGAATCCCAAAAGCTGTAGTAGAAAATCAAACAGCAGAGGTTGATGCTGTTGCAGGATGTACAATTAGTAGTATGGGTATCAAGTTAGCCATAAAGGATGCACTTAAACAGTCTGGTGTTGATATGGCTTTAGTTGAAAAAAAGGTTGAAAAGCCAGCTATAACAAAAACTGACGAAGAAAAATCAGCAGAAGTTGTAATCGTTGGTGGTGGTGGAGCTGGATTATCAGCTGCCGTTAGTGCATATGAAAATGGTGCAAAATCAGTTATACTTATTGAAAAGATGCCTTTTTTAGGTGGAAATACATTACGCGCTGGTGGAGCTTATAATGCAGTAAATCCAGAAAAACAAAAAGCTCAAGGTATTGAAGACTCAGTAGAGAAACATTACCAACAAACTTATGAAGGCGGACATAAAGTAGGAAATCCAGATCTTATCA
>JAPXKQ010000046.1:0-17997 GCA_033809995.1 Tissierellaceae bacterium | reverse complement strand
AACCCCTTCATAACACCAATTGCCATTCTGTCCTTTTTTACAATTCTGGACAACATAATATTGATAATCAAAGCTGCAACCATTAAAAATATAAATGTTATGCTACTGGACATAATCTCCAGTGATTCTACCTCCTGCATCATGATACTATGACTTAGCTGATCTTTTCTTTTGGTAATTCTTCTTACACCATATTGGCTCAACTGCTCTTCTATTTCATCTGCTATACTATCTATTCTGCTTAGATATTTATCTTCCAGCTTAATCATTATTTCATTGTAGCTTCCTTGATACCCTAAAGAGGACTGTGCAAATTCTTCAGTAACATATATGACTCCAAATTTTTCTGGAGCTGGTAATAATGTTTGTTCATTTTCCATCAAATAAATATATTCAGGGCTTCCTACAACTCCTATAATGTCTAATGGGTATTCCCTCCCGCCAATATACGGGATAATCTTGTCTCCTAATTGCAAATTTCTACCATTAAAGAACTGTTGAAGTACTACTGTAGTTTTTGAATTATCCCCTAAATTCTCCCCTTCTAAGTTGTATAAATCATTAATTCTTTTATCTTCCTTTGGCAGGGAAACTATCCTTACATTAACCTTTTCATTGGGGTTCTCTACCCTCAATGGCACTTCAGCACTAACCCTTCCTTGCGCCATTTGTACCCCTTCAATGGTAGTAAGCTTATCAATGGCTGTTTTAGGTATTCTTGACACCTCAACAAATAAATCCCCAAAATTTGTGATTTCATAATAACGGAGAATTGAATTATTAAGATTATCAGCCACCATACTTAAAGAAACATAAATTGTAAGTGCCAACATTATCACAACTGTAATTGAAATAAATTGTCCCTTAGATTTTTTAATCGATCGGATTAATCTTGTATCTAGCTTTTTCATTACCATACAATCCTTTCAGGGCTGATTGGATTCTCATTGATTTTAATTTCAGTTATTTCACCGCTCCGCATTTTGATAACCCTATCAGCCATATCTCCTATAGGGACATTGTGAGTTATGATTATTACAGTTTTCTTATATTTTTTATTAATTTCCTTTAATAAAGTAAGTATCTTTATTCCCGTCTCAAAATCTAGTGCTCCAGTAGGCTCATCACAAAGCAATAACTCAGCATTCTTTGCCACTGCCCTAGCTATGGCTACCCTTTGCTGCTCTCCTCCACTCATCTGAGAGGGAAAATGGTCCTTTCTGTCTCCCAATCCTACAGTCTCAAGGACCTCATCTATATCTAAAGAGTCTTTGCAGATTTCAGTGGCAAGCTCCACATTTTCTTTAGCAGTCAATGTCCCCATTAGATTATAAAACTGAAATACAAACCCTATTTTATCCCTGCGATATATGGTAAGTTTTTTGTCGTTATAGCCTATAATATTTTCCCCATCCATGAAGACATTGCCTTCTGTAGGTGAGTCCATCCCTCCTAAGATATTCAATAAGGTACTCTTACCTGAACCACTGGGCCCAAGGATGACTACAAATTCTCCTTTTATAATTTCAAGATTCACCTTCTTAATAGCCGTTACTGTTACCTCTCCCATTTGATAAAGCTTGCTTACGCCTTCCGCCTTCATTAAAATACTATTGTCCATTATTTCACCCCTTTGCCCCCTAAAAGACCATACTTTAGAAAGTCATAGAATTTTTCTGTAAAACCTGTTCCCTGTCCATTATTTTCTATAACAATAGGATATAGGTAATATTTTAATATTTTTACCCATGTTTTTATAATACAGGTAGTTATTACCCGTATTCATGGACAAGAAACCTATCCTGCTGTCCACTTATTAATTTTTTGTTTCCTTGTTATAAATATTAGTAACTCATTATTTAATTTAATAGTATTTTATAAATCTTATTTTAACATATTAAATCCATGAAAAAAACACATTGCAAAATGCAACGTGTTTTTCTTGTTTCTTTGTTGTATGATTTTAGGGATACAAAGATATATGTATTATATTTGTATCGTGCATATACCTGTTCCCCTATCCATTATATCTGTCCTAGTGCTCTTAAGATTACATCTGCGATAACAGCTGAACCTAAATATGTTCCAACCATTACAAATATAGAAAGAACGAAAATCCTCCATCCAGTTTTTTTCAAAGAATCAATATTTTTACCAGTATAAATTCCAGCATAAGCAAGAATGGGAGTAGTTAATGCTAAAAAGTTAACTTTTGAAACCAAAGCTGATATAGTAGCAGCACCAGGTACACCAGGTACAGTCAATATTGTAGACAATGTTACAATATATGCAACGCTAGGAATCTTCCATGGAATTATCTTTGCTAATGCAATACCCGCAGCTGCGATTAATACTAATATTAAAGTTCCAGGAATAGCTTCTATAATATTGACCTTATAACCAACATAATTTCCTATTACCGATATACCAGCTGTAATAAGCAATACAATTATAGAATCCTTGAATTTCATACTACTTCCCCTCCTTATTCACTGGATTATCAGGGTATTGACCATATTTTAATTTATATGTTTTCTTATATAGCCATTCAGCCAAAGGTAATGCCAACCAAAGAGACATATATAAACCATCTAATCCTGATAACATATTACTTGTAGCTCCAAAAGCTGTTATCATCTCTTGCATATCAGGATACATCGCAACTAAGGCTCCAACTCCAGCTGTCATCATACTGGCTGAACCTACCCCTGATGCCATAGCCAAAGAATAAGGATGCAGTGGTGTATTTGCAGCAAGAAGACTTGCCATTAGTCCTATAAATATGGTACCAAAAACAGTCCCTACTATATAAACACCAAGAACTCCTTGCCCTTCTTCACTATCTAGACCAAATTTATCCCCTATTAAAGCAACATTTGGCTCTCTGGATATTGAGTGAGCTCCACCAATCGCCTCTCTCTTTAAACCAATTAGTACTGCTATTGGAACCCCAAATAATACAGTTCCTAAATTGCCAAATTCCTGTAAAATAAGTGCTGGACTTGCTGCCAATATCTTAGGCAATGTAGGACCTATATTTGTACCATATTTAGCCATTAATAACATCAAAGTCAACCCTATCAATGACCCTGCATCTTCCATATCCTTCTCCTTAGTAATTTTTAAAAATCTTGGTGTTGTTAAAACACCAAAAACCATAGCATATAACATTGGTAGTAGAACAATTTTTCCTATTCCTATAGGAATATTAATAACACCTATTAATTCAGAAACAATTACCAATGCTAAAACGATTAAGTGTAACTTATAGTTTTTCATCCTTTCACCTCATTCTTTTAATTTTCACTACTGTTAAAACATATAATACTATTCCTCCCCTCACATAATATCACCTTCTGCCATTATTTTATTTTAAATAATCTAAAACTGTCTGTACAAATAAGGAAGTTCCAATATAGAACAGGTCTTCATCAATATTAAATTTTGAATTATGATGTGGATAAGTTACACCATCTATTTCCTTTGGATTGCTTAGGAAGAAAAATGTTCCTGGTGCTTTTTCTAAAAAGTATGCCATATCTTCTCCACCCATAACAGGCTCTTTCATTTCAACAATATGATCTTCAGGAAGTATCTTTTTAGCTGACTCAACAAAGAATTTTGTAAATTCTTCAGAATTTATTAAAGGTGGATATTTAAAATCATATTGAAGTTCATAATCAGCCCTCATTCCTGAAGTAATCCCTTTTGTTATCTCCTCAATTCTTTTTGCTATCATATGTCTTGTATCATTATTTAGGGTTCTAACTGTTCCTTCTAATTCTACTTCATCAGGTATAATATTTTGATTAAATCCTCCTTGGACCCTACATAAAGACAATACTGCTGGCTCTACTGCTTTTATTTCCCTGCTTACGATAGTTTGAAGTGCAGTAATTAATTCTCCCGTAATAGTAATTGGATCTACAGATAGCTCTGGATAAGCACCGTGCGAACCTTTGCCCTTTACTTTAATCAATATTCTATCCATAGATGCCATCATTGGACCGTAAGAAACCATTATTTTTCCCTTTGGAAGCCCCTTATTAATTGAACCGTTGTGTAGACCAATTACAGCATCTACCTTTGGATTTTCCATAGCTCCCTCTTCAATCATCGGTAAAGCTCCCCCTGGATATTCTTCCCCAGGTTGGAATAACAATTTTACATTTCCCTTCAATAGTTGTCTATTCTCGTATAATATTTTAGCAGCCCCAAGTAGCATTGCTGTATGCCCATCATGACCACAAGCATGCATACACTCATTTTTAGAAGAAAATTCTAAACCTGTTTCCTCCTTAATTGGTAGGGCATCAGTATCAGCTCTTAAGCCAATAGTCTTTCCCTCTTTTCCACCCTTAATCAATCCTACTATTGCATTTCCATTTACCAAAGTATGATATTCAATACCAATCTCATCCAATACCTTCTTTATATATTCAGTTGTTTTAGGTAAATTTAACCCTAGTTCAGGAATTTGGTGCAAATCCCTTCTCCAACCAATAATGTCCTTTTCAATTTTCTTTACTTCAGATACTACATCAAACATTATATTCCCTCCTTAATTTATCCTTTGGCTTCTTTCTTTTCCTTCAATTATACCCTAAATAAAAGTAAATTTGCTGAAAATTTAATTAAATTTAATAAATTATCTTCTTAATATTCTGTCCCTGATTCAGATGTGTATTCACCATCATAACTATATGATCCTTTATATCATTTAAATTTTGTTTAGATATAGCTCTTACTCGTCTTTTTGGTGAGTTGAACATGGATCCCCCCCTTAGCCAGACGGACGCAAAATTGAGTGACAGGATGCAATCTTCATGTTATAATTATTTCTGATAGAGCAGACCTGTAAAAGCGGCAGCGAGGTGATTAATATATGCCGGGATTAGATAAAAATAAGATAAATATGTACGACCTACTCATCTGTCTGACAAACGCCGGGGACCTTATCAGTCCTGAGATTGCAAACCACCACCAGCAGGTAGCTTATCTTGCATTTAGAATAGGCGAACAACTGGACCTGCCTTTAGAGCAGAAAAAGGATCTGATGCTGGCTGGTCTGTTACATGACGTTGGGGCCTTTTCATTGGACGAGAGGCTTGCCTTAATTGAAGATGAACCACAGACAGTAAATGATCATGCATTTAGAGGCGCAAGGCTTATCGAAGGCTTTCTCCCGCTTTCAAGTGCTGCTGAAATTATTCGTTATCACCATGTTCCCTGGAAGAAAGGCGAAGGCAAATCATTCAATGGCGGCAAGGTTTCACATCTGAGCCATATACTTCATTTGGCAGATCGCGTTGCAGTATCTATAAGGGCCGATCAAAACGTCATTGATCAGATCGAAGTTATACGCGGAAAAATATCAAAACAGAAAAACACCGTTTTTATACCGGAACTGGTTGACGCCTTCATGGAAATGAGTGTCAATGAATATATCTGGCTCGACGCCGTATATAAACCCCTGCTTTATATACTTCCAGACATTGTCTTGTTTGACACTGTTGAGCTTGACCTGGATGAAACAATTGAACTGGCAAAGATATTTGCCAATATTATTGATTTCAGAAATCCATTTACAGCAACCCATTCGGCCTGTGTTGCCAAAACGGCAGAAAAATTAGCGGAACTTGCTGGCTTTTCTGAGAATGAATGCAAACTGATGCTGATAGCAGGCTACTTGCATGACCTAGGAAAACTAGCGGTAAGCAAAAATATTTTAGATAAGCCGGGAAGTCTGGATGCTGCAGAAAAGAACATAATCAGAAGCCATACTTTTTATACTTACCGTCTGCTTCAGGTAATAAAAGGATTTGAGACGATAAATATGTGGGCTTCTTTTCACCACGAAAAATTAAACGGGAAGGGATATCCATTTCATCTGCAAGGCGATAATATTCCGTTGGGATCGCGGATAATGGCCGTTGCGGATATTTTCACGGCAATTACTGAGGATCGTCCCTATCGAAAAGGTATGACGCTTGAGGAAGCAGTTGGTATACTTAACTCAATGGCAAAAGACAACTCGATTTGCCTCTATGTGGTATCTATACTTATAAAGAACCTTAAAACGATAGATGAAATCCGGAAAAAGGCACAGAAAGAATCAAAGGAAATGTACAATCATATGTATGTAGCGTAACCAATTTGATAATTTAGACACAGGTCGGTAAATACTGCCCGCCTACCTTTGATTTGCTTTTTATCGAATTTAGGTAATTGGTTATATTTAAGAAACCATTGACTTATAAAAAGAACCATAATGGTAGCTGCCATTATGGTTCTTTTCGTATTCAGTTTGCCTTGACCTCATTTATGACTACCCGTATTTATATCCTAGGGATTCATAATGACAAGTTGCCTGTCCCCTGTCCACTATTCTTTGCACTCCCAGTGTTCCTTTGCACTTTCGTAGATATCATCTAGGGACATATCCTTAAATATTTCATCTTCAAATTTCAAATAGTCTTCCTTGCTTATTCCATCGGAATGACGTATAAATCTCAAGAACCCAGAATATCCCAGTTCCTTTATCAATACTCTAGAGCCTTTTTCTATTATTTCTCTATCTGTGAATTTACTCTTTTCATTCAATAACATCAATATCCATCTCCTTTCTAAGAAAATCTATTGGATTATATAGTTTGATATCTTGAATTACATCTTTCAAACTATCTTTATTTTTTTCTACTGTATTTATAAATTTATCATCACAAGTTATAAAATATTTGCAATTTCCATATACGGCTGACGCAAGATGTAATGCATCTTTATCTTTTGTATTTGAGTACTTAACTATATCTTTTGCTATTAATTTAATATTATCATTAGGGTTTATTGTTTCCTTACATAAGGTAGAAATAGACTTAATACTAAGCCTCCTTTCTATAAAAGGGTTTCTACTATTTTCATATTCTAAAATAAATGACCACATTAATTCGTATTCCTTATTTTCAACTAATTCAAATAATATATCTATTGCCATGGATTCAAACCTTATCCTCATTTGTGTTTGATCATCAAATATTCTATTATATATATTCATATCAAAATATATCCTCATATGTTATACCTACCTTTATATCTGCTACCTCTAATTATATCACATTCTTTTGATGATGGTACTCTTTCTTAAACAGTTAATTAATGCAAAGGTAAATTAGACCCATTTTTACTAGAGTGGACAAGGTGCCTGTCCCCCTACCCATCAACTTATCTTATCCGCTATTTCTTGTATCTTCATATATATCCTAGCTATATCTGATTTAGTAGCTGGAGTATCAGTAGCCTCATAACGTTCTATGGCTTCGTTTATAGTATAAATCCTATTATCATATAGATTTCTTACCAATTCTCCATTTTTAATATGTTTCTTAATATTAGCCTGTGTATACATACATTGTATTTCTGTTCCGTTTTTAAGTATTATTGATGTATCCTTTTTTAATCCTTGTATTTTTTTAATGGAGTCTAGGTTGAAATAACCCATAGATCCATCACAATGACCTATAGGTTCTCTTACCTTCAATTGAATAAGTATCTTATCTCTAGTCAATGGCAGCGGAACTCCATTTTTAACTGATATCAATTCGCCAAAATACTTATTTGATGCTCTTATATCTAAATGGTAATGAGCACATAATTTTTTTATTATAGTTTTTACTTTTAAGTCTAAGATAATGTTTTCCTCATCAGTATATATGATGGTACAATTCCCCCTATTAGGCATATAAGTTGGGATTATTGCCATTATCTCCTTTGTTATAAATTCATTCATTCTATCCCTCCTCGTATATTTATATTATACTCGAACACCCGTTTGTTGTCTAGAGGATAAATGAAAAAAATGGACAAGAAATAAAATTTTCTTGTCCATTATAATTGCTAATATTCTACAAAATATTAAAAATAGTTCCTATTTTAGGTGCCAGGGGTGATTAGGGTTTCTTACTTTACAATGCTATTCTTATCTGCTGATAAATTAAAAAATTCATTTGTTCTTTTAAATACAATTGGACTAAGAAGTGCTATTGCAATTAAATTAGGTATAACTTGAATACCCATTAAAACATCTATAACTCCCCAAATTGTTTGTAATCCACCTATAGCACCTATAAATGTAAATGGCAAGAAGATATACCTATATAGTTTACCAAACTTTATACCCCCTAAGTAACTAAACAATGCTTCGCCATAATATCCTATAGCGATAATCGTTGTATAAGCAAAAAGAACTAGACTTATACCAACTATATATTTAAAAATAGGCAAAACTGTACCATAAGCTAGACTTGCCAAAACTGCAGGAGAACCTCCAGTTTCTAATACTCCACTTACTAATATAGTTAATGCTGTCATAGTACATATTACCATGGTGTCAAAGAAAACCTCAAAAACACCCCACATACCTTGTCTTGAAGGATGATCAGTAATAGCTGTAGCATGTGCTATAGGAGCTGAACCTTGTCCTGCTTCATTTGAATATAATCCTCTAACAATTCCCATCTTAATTGCTTCCTTAACAGCATATCCACCTACGCCACCTATTACTGAGCGTGAAGAAAATGCACCTACAAATATTGATGATATTGCCATAGGAATTTTGGTAATATTCACTAACAGAACAACTAATCCACCACCAACATATACAATTGCCATAAAAGGTACCAATTTTTCCGCTACTTTACCTAATCTCTTTATTCCTCCTAAAGAAACTAAGGCTACCAATATTAAAAGTATAATACCCGTAACATATGGTGAAATCTTGAAAAGTTCATTCATTGTCCCGGATATTGAATTTGACTGAACCATATTACCACCTATACATGCAAAGGAAAGAGCTATAGTAAATATTATTGCAAGTAATGGGGATTTTAGACCTTTCTTCATATAATAAGAAGGTCCACCAACATACTCGCCAGCTTCATTTTTTTCCCTAAACTCAATACTTAAAAGTATTTCTGCATATTTAGTACACATCCCAAAGAAAGCAGAAACCCACATCCAAAATATTGCACCTGGCCCTCCAGATACTAAAGCAGATGCGACCCCAACTATATTCCCAACTCCAACAGTAGATGCAAGGGCTGATGTTACAGCTTGAAATGGAGTTATAGTACCTTCAGAATCTTTATCTTCATTATTTTTAAATATACTGCCGATAGTTTCTTTCATTATATAAGGGAACTTCCTTACCTGCAAAAATTTAGTCCCAATTGTAAAATATACACCTACACCAACCAATGTTGCTGTCATCCAAGGTCCCCATAAAAAACCAGCTAGTTTTCCAATTAATTCAGTAAACTTATCCACTAATTTTCACTCCTTCCGCATATTTGAATAAACTTTTTAAAGTAAATCACATAGCTCTCATATTTTTCAATCATCATTTCAGGATGCCATTGTACAGCTACAACAAATCTATCTCCTTCTAACTCTATTCCCTCTATCAAGCCATCTTCAGCCTTCATTGTAGCTATAAAGCCTTTCCCCACTGTTCTTATAGCCTGATGATTGAAACTATTTACACCTATTTCTTCTTTTTCAAATATTTCATGTAGTTTGCTTCCTTTTTCTATATATGCCTTATGTGAAGGATAGTATTTAGGAAAATTTAATAATTTATGATTAAATCCTTCTTCCCTTTCATACTGTAAATCCTGGTATAATGTTCCTCCCAATGTAACATTAAGTAATTGAAGCCCCCTGCAAATTCCTAACACAGGCAATTCTGTCTCTTTTAACACCCTTTTGCAAAGTTCAATTTCATGCTCATCTCTTACAGGATTTACATCTTTTAGCCCATACCTTGGAACTTCATCATAATATTTGGGATTTAAATCCGATCCTCCTGTAAATATAATACCATCTAAGCTTTTAATAAAGTCCCATATTGTGTCAATATCTTGAACTATTGGTATTATAACAGGGCATCCTCCTGCCATTTCCACAGCCCTAATGTAATCAGATGCAATAATTTGCCAGTCTTGTCCACCTAAACCTAATTTCGTTTTTATCCCAATTGAATCATCTACTGAATAGTTAACGCATATCCCTATGATTGGTTTCGTATTCTCATCTCCTTTTTTAGTATTTCTTCCAACTAGTTTCATATTTCCACCTCCTTCCACAGTACATATTAGCAAATCTCATGCCAATGTTTTTCTCTCTGAAAGTGGTGTAATTAAGCGGATTTGTCTGGCTTAAATTAATATTATTGTCATAATGAATTGTCAAATTGATTATTATATCTATGTGCTTTCTAAAACACTGGATTTTATCAATAAAAGAGTACATTCTCAAATTGAGAATGTACCCTTTAAAATGCAAATTTCATTTATTTTAAACGTCTATATAATGTAGATAAACTTATGCCCAACTCCTCTGCTGCCTTTTCCTTTCCCTTCAAGGTGTTGCCATATTTATCTATTGTACTCAATATCATATCTAATTCAACATCTTTTAACCTTTTACCCCTATGTCCTTCATATCCCTTTTGATTTCTTATTTGTGAGGGAAGACTTTCTAACTTTAAGTTTTCAGTTTTTTCAATATTAATGGCATATTCTATTACATTTTCTAACTCCCTCACATTACCAGGCCAATCATACATCAATAATGCCCTTTCAGCTTCTACAGAGATTTCGTTAGTTCTTTTATTAAATTTCTGCGAATAGGTACTTAAAAAATATCTAGCTAAAATCATGATGTCTTCCATCCTTTTTCGGAGCGGTGGTATGAATAGGGGTATAACATTTAATCTATAATATAAATCCTCTCTAAATTCACCATTTAATATCATTTCCTCTAGATTTCTATTAGTAACTGCAATAATTCTAACATCTAAGTCTATTGGTTTAACACCACCAACCCTCTCAACTTCACCATATTCTATTGCACGCAATAGTTTAGGCTGTAAATGCAAAGATAAATCTCCTATTTCATCCAACAGCAATGTCCCTCCGTTAGCCAATTCAAATTTCCCTGGCTTTCCTCCCTTTCTTGCTCCTGTAAATGCCCCATCTTCATATCCGAAAAGTTCACTTTCCATTAAATTATCAGGTATTGCTGCACAGTTCAGTGCAATAAATGGATTTTTAGATCTTGAACTCATCTGGTGAATTGCTCTAGCAAAAAGCTCTTTTCCCGTTCCACTCTCACCAGTTATCAATACATTTGAATCACATTTAGAAGCATTAATTGCCATTTCTTTGGATTTTTTTAAAGCTAAACTATTTCCTCTAATAAAATCTATATCAAATTCAAAATATGAAGTATCAGAAACCAGCCTATATGCAATATCATTTATTTTAGATTGGTCTTTGAATATAAGTATACGCTCACTTTTGTAGTCATTAAAATCCATTGGATAAATGGAAGCATATATTCTTTTACCAGCAAGAATACCTGTAAGAACGATTTCCATATCCTTTATAGGCTCCATGCCTTTTAACAGCAATTGAGAATTGACACCAGGAATAAAGCTATTTATGTTTTTACACTTTTCTTTATTATCAAAATACTTCATAGCCTTATCATTATAGAAAATTACATCACCACTATAATCTAGCAGCATTATGGAATCATCCATTGTATTCAATACCTTCTCAATCCTATTTGAATATTCATTCTCCTTTATTTTTGCAGATATCAGGCTACATAGATTTAATAGATAAGAGCGCAATTTAGCTTCCATTTTTCTAAGCTTAAGCTTCTTTTCATCATCAAAAGCACCAAGACCAACAGCTCCTATTGTCTTTCCATTGTTAATTATAGGATATATTATCATATGCTCCTTAAAACATAACAATTTCATTCTACATTCACTACATACATGATTATCAATAGGGTCATAAATGACTACAGGGTGTCCATTTTTTAAAACAAAATCACTAGCACATCCTGGAGACAATGCTACTCCAACATATTGCTCATAGATTCCTGTTCCAGCAATTCTAAATAAATTCTCATCCATAACATAGATATCAAAATCTATCACAGGCTTTGTAGAGTTTACCATCTCAGTAATAAAATCCTTATCCTTAAATAAAATTGAACTCATATACATTGCACCCCTGACTAATATCTAGAGAATACCAATTAAAACAATTTCCAATCATTATATAATAAATATTATATCAAAATCAAATAAATTTCAAAGTATTACTTTTGTCCACACTTCATCTTATTTTATCTGATATTAGTTGAATAAGTATCTTGTTGTCCCTAGATAATGGTAATGGAACTTCATTTTTTTTGCGCATATAAATGAACTCACTGGATAAATATCCAGTGAGTCTAAGCTTCGTTATTCTTGCCATATTACTTCATTTTTACCTTTAGCTTTTGTTGCTTTATCTAATACTGCTCCATGTTCACCTTCTACTATTATCTCTATATTATAATAATCATAAATCTCACCATAGGATTCTTCTGTTGGACCTGATAGTTCTTCATTCACAGTATATCCTGCTAATACCTTTATAAAATCCAATCCTAATTCCCTTAACCTTTCCTTTGATACACTTTCATCTGTAGGTACCATATAAAACTTAATCGTGCTTTCATCAACAATAACTTCTGTATCTTTAACTTCTCCATTACCCTTTATAATTTGGGCACTACCAGCTAATGCCTGTTCAGATATTTCAGGTCTTTTAGATGTACAACCTACAAATAATACCAATACTATAACAATACAAAAAATGTATAACAATTTTCTCACAAATATTGCACTCCTTCCTTTGTATTATTATAGCAAGGTAAGCTAATTTAATCTATTGGTAATGACTGGTGCGCAATTTTACCCTCCAGCTATATATATTGAAATTACCGCCATTATCTCTATAGTAATCCCATAATAGCAAGAATTAACCTCATCAATAACATACCTATAATAGTATCAAATATGGGAACAAATAACATAAGCTTCCTATACTTAGGATTAGTATCTGCAACTAAAACTATCCTTGCATAATGTCCTACTAGAGTTCCCATAAGCATACTAGGCATAATAAGTATTGTTGCTTGTGCTGCATTTATTATCCCTTGAGTATATAGATTGGCTGCAGTAGCCGCTCCTGCTGCCTTTGCAAAAAATGCAGATATGAATACTACTACAGCTTCTCCTGGTAATCCAAAAATACCCATTATAGGTCCAAAAACACGTCCTAAAATATCAACCAAACCAGTTAACTGCAAAAATTGAACTATAACATACCCAAGAATCATAGCAGGTAATATTTGCTCAATACCTATATAAAAACCTTTCTTCGCACCACCCATAAAAATTTCAATAGAACTTTTCTTTTTCTCTTTAACTAATTGGTTCATGTTTTACACCTCTTTCCTTTTTACTTCCAATACCAATAATTAGTCTAACTAAATTTGCACCTAAAATCTTACAAACTATTTCTATCAAAATAATTGGTCCAATAGCAAGTAAAGATATGGATAATAATGGTGCTTGGGTATTTATTGTATTCAATACAACCGCAGAACCTGCATATTGATATGCTACATATATGGTACGTTCATCATCAGTCATATGCCCAGTCTCTACTAATTCTTTTGTCATAAATGATGCAATATCTGAACTGGTAAAAGATGCTACAAAAGATATGCCCGCAATTCCAGGAATCCCTAGTAATGGTCTAAGCAAAGGATTAAATAACTTTGCAGCTGCATCCATTGCCCCCATAGATTCCACTACATCAATTAACCCTACCGCAAGACAAACATAGATGATTATCAACTAAGCCTGTCTCCATATTAAAAGCGCAAATGCCACCTCTAGCTTCATTTAATATTATCTCTGCCCCTTTTGAATTTTTGTGACCTATTTCTTCATCTCCAGAATAAATAATCTTTATTGGCCTTTCCTTGTAATTAATCCTATTTAGAGCTTTGATAACATATAGAAAAATGATTATTCCCCCCTTCATATCCAATACTCCTGGTCCATAGGCATTATCATCTTCTATTCTAAAAGGCTTGTCTCCAAGGGTCCCAGTAGGGAAAACAGTATCCATATGTCAAGAGAAAATCACAGGTTTATTTTCTCTATCGGAGCCCAACTCTCCAACTAAAGTAACTCCGTTTTCTTCTCCTACTTCAACCAATTTGCAGATTAATTTTTCTTTTTCAAATTCTTCTTTTAAACGTTGTGCTAAAATATCTACCTTTTCTTTCTCTCTAGCATAACTTTCAAGATTTACAATCTCTTTCCATAAGGCTATCATTTCATCCTTACTTTCATCTACATATTGATAAATCTTCTTTATACTATTTTCCATAACCTTATCCTCCTTAAAATTTTAATATGTTGTACAGACATTGACACCTAAGCACCGAAATTTAGATATTGATTTCAAATTGTGTTTTTTGATAAAACTAGATTAGTACTAAAGTGGGACTAAATTTCTCATTGGATTCACCTCTTGATAGAAACCATCAAAAATTTAGCTAACTTTTTTAATGTATCAACCGACTATCTTCTTGGACGTACTGACAATAAAAAAGATTATACCAAGCCATATGCTAACTTGTACAATGATAATGCTAAATCTAAAAATTCTAAAGAAATAGAGGAGAAAATTCAAGAAAGATTGTTGCATGAAGGAATTATAAAAGAAAATGATCCTATTACTCAAGATATGCTTGATAAGGTTATAAAGTATGGTATAGAAGCTACGATAGAAATATTGAAATTAGAAAAGAAACTAGAAAAATGAAATTTACTAGTTTCTTTTTTTGATAGTGCATTGTTGACAAGAACATCGTACACCCATTCCATTATAATTGCTAATATTCTACAAAATATTAAAAATAGTTCCTATTTTAGGTGCCAAGGGTCATCAAAGTTTTACTTAACGCTTGGTGAATGGACAAGGTCCTGTCTCCTGTCCCCATATCCATTAAAGTATATTGAAAAGGTCTGTGCTATGACTCCAATTCATTTCTACATGTGTCATTTTTTCTAAAACCTTTCCACTATAACACCCAAAATGGGGCCATACATTCTGTGCCCCTTTCACATAGTACATTGTAAAATTTGTAGTAGTTGTATTTCATTTTTGCTTACTTACTAGTAACATACTAGTTACCACTAGACAACATTGATTAATTATGTTATAATATATTTAAATAGAAATATTAGGAGGTTTTAATATGGTAAAAGCATGGCTAATTAGACCATTCCCACATGATATTGACAGACTTTCAAACTTTAAATCTGATAATATTATTGCTATTGGATGGCCTGAGGTATCTTCTCTTGCTGGAAAAGATAAGGCTGAAATAAGAAAAATTCTTAGGAGTCATCCAAAGAACTATTCTCCTAGTCAATTAGGTGCAGCACTAGCAACAGTAAACATCTTCGTCAACGAGATATCCAAAGACGATCTTGTCATAATCCCTTATGAAGACGACATCTATTTTGTAAAAGTAACTAGCGACTACTTTTTTAATTCTACTAAAGTTAATGATGGTTATCCACACCAAAGGAAAATTGAATGGTTAAATGGTCCTGTATCTAGAAATAAACTTCCAGATGATTTAAGGAACTCACTTAGAGCCCCAAGGACAGCTGCTGATTTAAGTCACCATGTTAATCTAATTAAGAGCTTTATACATGGTGATTCCTCTGAATCACTACAATATACACCAGCTTTTATGGATGTTTCTTATCCAATAAGAACTAGTTTAAATTGTACTATAAAAATACCAAAGGATATCACCAAAGAAGAAGCTGAACGCTTAGGTGAATTTGTTAAAACATTGTATTTCAATTAATAGGTATAGACCTTTTGTACCCCAGTGACCATCCTCCTTGGAAGTCTTTCTATCACGGCAAAACTTACACATAGATTGTAGGCTGTTGTAATCATAGAACAACTTTCATTTCCTTTATGTGGTTCTATATTGTTATATGATCCGCTACAGTTGCTGGGGTATAGCTAAGGCTATAGCCGCAGCTTAACCTTTACTGATTATCTTTTGTCCTTCAGGTGGTGAAATTGCTAATTCATAGTACAACTTATATTCCTCAGTATTTGCTAGTATTTCTTTTGTAGAAATATCTCCATTTAAACACAACAGATTAACTTTGCGATTTATATACCACTTCTAAAACCATTTAGTAAAAGTTCTTCATATTTGCCCTGTGATATCATATCTTGTCTTTTAATTTCTCAGCTAATTTAATATACTTACCAAAAGTAACATATTGCTTATCTTCTGGAGTGGGGGTATATAATTCATCAGCATAGCTAAGTTTTCTAGCTGAAGCTATTATATTCCAAACAAATCTTCTTATCTTCTTATATAATGTTTCTGGAGCAATAAATATTATTTAGGAGGTAAAACATGCTATACAATCAAGCTGTAGAAGAATTTCTAAATCATATGGAGATAACAGACAAGTCTAAACAGACTATCATGGGATATGAGAAGGAGCTAAGATATATGAATAACTATCTCATGAAAAAATACAACTGTCCTATCTACATGGAAGATATCACTTTAGAAGATATGGAAAGCTATCTACAATATAAAAAGAAGAAAGGTATTGCCCCTTCCAGTAGGAATAGAGCAATATACATCTTCAGAAGCTTCTATAAATACTGCCACAAAAGGGGAATCTGTGACAATAACTTGCCTAACATGTTAGAACCTGTAAAGGTAAATAAAAAGGAAAGAAGCTTTATTACCGAAGAAGAATTTGAGGACTTAGTCAATGCCATAAATAAACCAGTAATTTGTACTATAGTACAAACTATGTTCTACACAGGTGGAAGAATTTCAGAAATCTTAAATCTAAAAATCAACGATGTAGATTTAGAAGAAATGATAATCCATATCATAGGTGGCAAAGGCAATAAGGATAGAAATATCCCCATCAATCATAAACTTTATAAAATCTTGAATAACTATATTTGTAATATCAGAAAAGTCAATGTGGAAACAGATAAATTCTTTGCAAATAGGGGTACAGGGATGGTATCTGCTAGCTATGTGAATAAATGCATTCAACAAGCTGCAAATGAATTAGGTTGGAAAAAGAAAATAAGCTCCCATATATTAAGGCATTCCTTTGGTACAAATCTACTTGACAAAGGAGCATCTTTAGTTAGTATTCAAAAACTTCTAGGACATGCCAATTTAGCAGTGACATCCATATATCTGCATCAAGATATTAAAAAACTAGATGATGCAGTAAATTTGTTATAAAGGAAGGAATTTAAAATGAATAAAACAGGCGAAAAAAACTATGCACCTATAAAAGTGGAAAATATAATATCTGCATTTGAATCACCAGATGCTGAACCTAAATTGATAGCGAAGCAATATGGATTTAAAAATCATATAGAAATGGCTGATTATATGAAAAACAAAGGATATGAATGGAACATATTAAAAAACAACTATATCAAATCTACAGGTTCAGTAGAGAAGTTTGAGATTTCAAATCCGCCAGCAGAAATGTTTGACATAGAGGGGCATGAACAAGATGATATTAATAAATATATTCCTTTTATAAAGTTTTTATATGAGAAAAGAAATAAAATGTACCAGTTTCTCAATGGGGTAAAGGAAGATGGCAAAATTCCTAGATATGCATTACCAGGTATTGCAAGAACTAAGGCTATATATATGAATGACACAGTAGCAAGACTAATAGCTGATTTTAGCAGAGAAAAAAATATAACTCAAAGAGAAATTGTGGAAACAGCTTTAATAGAATTTCTCCAGAAATATGGATATAAAGCAGAAATTCAGACAATTTTAAAAAACAATTAATCATTACAAATACTTAACAAATTATAAGCTTATATTTAATATATATGCAATTTTATACATTAATTATATATGAACTATTTATATGGAATCATTAAGAATAGCTATAATAAATTGATAAGATAAGGTGTTTGAATATATTTAAGTGGAAGGAATTTAAGGCGCAGTAACTTATATTAAGGATGCTAATGA
>JAPXKQ010000045.1:0-18039 GCA_033809995.1 Tissierellaceae bacterium | reverse complement strand
TCCCTTTTTATGTTAACAAATAAACTTATATTGTTAGTTGAATTTAATAATATTGGTAACGCTTTATTACATTTATAAAAAAGTCCGACTATGATGCGGACTAATTTACTTATCTGTCTCCAATTGTCGATGAATGAATACATTTCAAAGTCCAATTGTCGATTAATGAATTTATTGTTCTGTTCACAATACAAAACCCCACATCAGTTTAAATCTGACATTGGGTATTGATGCTTTTTTGAACTGTCTACTTTCTCTTGACTAGTGCAATTAATATGATAAATTAGTTAATAGTATTAAGTAATTATTAAGGAGTGATTGCTATGGATTTTAAAGAAGCTATGCAAAAAAGACACATGGTTCGTAAATATACAGATAAACCTTTATCCGATGAGATTATCGCAAAAATAAATGAAAGAATTGAACTGAATAATAAAACTTATAATCTTAATATGAAACTTATGATTAATAATAGCAAAGGTGTAAGTAGTATTATGAAGTTAATAATGGCTAGAGGTGTAAATAACTTTATAATTCTTGCAGGAGATGTAAGTGGAAATTTAGATGAAAGATTAGGATATTCTGGAGCAGATATAATGTTATATGCTCAAACATTAGGATTAAATACTTGGTGGGTTGGTGGAACATTTAATAGGTCTGTACGTAGATATGTAGACAATAAAAAGGTAACTGGAATAATTGCTATTGGATATGGTCAAACACAAGGCGTCCCACATAAGTCAAAAAATGTAGAAGATGTTTCTAAATATGAGGGTACCATTATTCCACCTTGGTTTATTAGTGGTGTAGATGGAGCTTTACTTGCTCCAACAGCATTAAACAAACAAGACTTTATGCTCATAGGAAATGGGAATAGAGTAAAGATAGAATGTAGTAATGGTATATTTACAGGCAGTAATGTTGGTTTGATAAAATATCATTTTGAACTAGGTGCAGGAAAAGGAAATTTTGAATGGGATAATTAGAAATGAACTATAATGAAAAGGCAGAAGAAATTTTTAATAGTTTAACTAAGAGAAAAAAATTTGCAGATAAAATGCCATCTAATATCTCACAAGGAGAATCGGGAGTTTTATTATATTTGCTTAATAACGATAGTGTAAGTCAAAGTGAGTTAAGTGAGAAATTAAATATAACAATGCCTAGAGTAGCTGCAATAATAAATACATTACAAGATAAAATGTTAGTAATTAAGAAAACAGATCTTAATGATAAAAGAAAGACTATTATTACAATTACAGAAAAAGGAAAAAAAGACATTCTCCAAAAAAGAAAAAGAGCAATTATATTTATAGAAAGTATCATAAAAGAATTAACTGATGAAGAAATAATGCAATATATTTCTATCAATAAAAAGATAGAGGAAATTTCAAATAACTTGAAAGACTGATACTATATGAGTAGTCAAATTGAAGAATTAAAAAGTTTTATTATCTCTAGTTCGGGGGTATAAGTTCAAAGCACAGACGCAAATAGTCTCAGTTCTGGCCGCTGCCGTTCGCCTCGGCGGTTTTCTTTTCCGCCTTGCGATCCTCCTCGGCCTTTGACTTCCTGCCCCTTTTCGGCGGCTTTAGGTATCGAAAGGGTGATGTGAAAAGAGTTCAAAGATTACGCTAGTAGGCACCCTAAATACTGTTCTTTAGAATGCTATTGGAAGAGAGGTTGTAACTAGGACGCAAAAACGAGCTATAATGCACGCGTTCGTTGCACGTTGTATTAAAACGCAACATTCAATACAATTTGATTAAATAGGATTGATACAATAGTGTCAGTCCTTTTTCTTTAGATAGTATCTAATTTTTTAAGTTTAAAGACGATTTGAAATGTTTATGTCTCTTTTTTATGGCATACTATACATATGAAATATTTGGTAATTATCTCAACGCTGTTTGTTATAGGATCCTTGCTTGGATGGATAATTGAATTATTCTTCAGAAGATTTGTTTCACAAAAGAAATGGGTGAATCCAGGATTCCTCACTGGACCATATTTGCCAATCTATGGTTTTGGTGTTGTTGTTTTATATGCAGTGAGTAATATTCCATTAGGAATAGAATTGAAAGCAGTGGATATTATCGTCAGAATTATTATTATTGGTTTTGGCATGACTTTTATTGAATTCATCGCCGGACTTATTTTTATTAAAGGCCTCAAGATTGAACTATGGGACTACAGTGATCGTAAAGGAAATATTATGGGCATCATCTGTCCAATATTCTCTTTGGTGTGGCTCGTTGTTGGTTCTTTATATTATTTCCTTCTTAATCCAGTTTTAGTTGAAGGAATCAGCTGGATTAGTGAAAATCTCATTTATACTTTCTTTGTTGGTGGTGTTGTTGGTGCTATGGTCGTGGATTTATCCTATTCAATCCACCTTGCCACCAAGCTAAAACAGTTCAAAGAGATGCAAGGATTACGCTTCGAAGAATTTAAAAAAGAATTCAAGAAAAAAGTCAACGAGCTTAAAAGTAAGATTTAGTCTTGTGAGTCTTGTTTTAAGCAAAAAAAGAACTCAAAGCTATGCTTAATAAGTGATGTCCGGTTGGTGTAGTGTTACATTAACGAAGTGTAGCGTTGTATCAAAACTGAGCATCATGGCCATAATCGTATACATACTTTGATACAAAGAAAAATATACAAAATAGGCAGAAAATGGGCAGAAATGCTCATTTTTTCTTTGTTTGAGCATTTTTGATGTGTTTCAGCTCATCAGAATGTTTTTCCTGGTGTTGTTTTATCGTTTTGGTGCTTACCTATATGGAAACCGATTATTTTAGGCATGTTTAGATAGAAAGATAACGTTATAAGATAGTTTTTACAATATAGTTTCTATCAAACATTTTTTCATTTGAACTAAAACTGCTCCCATAATTTGGACCAAAAATTGGTACAATAAGAAGGGAGCTTTTTATTATGAAAACGACTTTAGAAGAAAAATTTAAATATGTGAGTCTTCATCTTGATGAAGGGGTGCCTATCTTTGAAATTCAGGAAAAATATGGATTGGACCGTTCAACACTAAATTATTACTGTGCTTTATATCGAAAATGTAAAGGTAAAGAGGTAACAATTACAAGCCCGGAGAAATAATACGTCATACTTTATAGGCTCACTTTGGTGGGCTTTTAAATTGTCTATATGGTCTAGGTTGTCAAAACAATTTAAACAATCTATGTAAACTTGGTAAAATATCCTCAATCAAATGAGGCAATAACCATGAACAAAAAAGTAAAAGATTTTATTAATTTAGAAGAAGAATTCTTTGAATTAGACAAAGAAAGCAAAATAGCGAATATGAAACTAGAGTTTGAAAGCCCTATTGAGATATTCGATAAGAACTCAATCACCAAGACACCTGTCTTCAATGACGAATTTACCGAATGGATGCAAGCCGCTTTTGAATATGCCCCAAGAGGATATAAAATCAATTTAGATGTCGCTTTCAATGATATGGGCGAATATACAAGCGAGGATTTAAAGTCGTTTTTCTTAAAGAACACAGCGTTGGAATTTAAACGTAGCCAAAGGAAGATGAACCTAAAAAATAAAATCGCTTTCGTTCTAATTGGCCTTGGCTTAGTTTTGCTAATTGCTTTGCTACTTGTTACCGCTTTATGGAAGGACGGAGGAACTGCTAAAGAGATATTCACTTACGTATTTGATATCGCTACTACAGTTACCTTCTGGGAAGCTTTAACAATTCTGGTGGTGGAGAACACCGAAAGAAGGAACTATATGGGTAGCCTTCTGAAGAAATTCAAGAACATCGAATTCCATAAGAAATAAGTAAAGAGCTCACTTCGATGGGTTTTTGAATTAACCTAATTTATTATTTGTCTCTTTAGAAAGGTACGAGTTATTAAAGAAGCAAAGATGAGAATAAGGAGCCATCTTTTAAGAAAATGGATGAAGTCGGATGCTTGCCTTTCTTAAACAGCAAATAAGAATCTTGTAGCATCCATGTTGTAGATCGATCCAACTTGGGTGTTTTTTAAGTCTTTAGTCCACAAAAAAATTAATTTGTCAAGGCATTTAAGGCGTACAAAACTTAGAAAATTTGGCATTTAAGGCGTACAGTAAGGACAACATTCGTAAATGGACTTGTCCAGAATGTGGGACTATTCATGATCGAGATATAAACGCCGCATAAAATATTCTAAGTAAGGGAATAGAAATACTTACAAAGAATGGGACACATCCGGATAGCTTGTCTATGCTTGATCCAATAGGATCATCGCGCAAGAAGCCCCCACTTCTTTAAGTGGTGGTATGTCACTATAATATATAAATTTATAATTGTTGCAACACGCAATTGCATTTTTTATCCCTAACAATTACGAGTGATTTTTGCTCTTGTTTTATTTAAGTTTAGAACAACTGATTCTTGACCTTGCCTCCTCGAAAGAATTATATGCCAGTTATGAGAATTTGCGAATAAGAAAAACCGCCCAATTTGAAGGCGGTTAGATAATGTGAGAGAGAAAGCGAGAAAAGAGATAACTATTCCTCCACTTCTTTCTCTAACTTTGTTAAAGGCACTGTTTCTAACTTATTCGTGTCGACTACTTCATAGTATTTTTATAAGATTTAGCAAAAGCCTCATCAACATCTTTTTCGCTGACAAGAATTGTTTTGTATCTTCTTAACTTTTTAGTTTTTTATCTAATTCGACAACGTCATATTCATAATCAATTCAGACATTTGTTTGTGGTCTATTTAGCTTAATATAACGTATTGTTTCGTATTGATGCGCTTCTTCGCTTCTTTTAAGCATCGCATCATAGGCTTGCTTAGCTAAATCATCAATAGCCTCTTTCCTTGATAATGATGTGTCGGGATAGAATGGACCATCAATATAAGACACTAATCGTACTTTCTTAGAATGTTTTCTTTTCTCCCAAGTATTAGTAATCGTGAATATTGGGGCATTTTGATCGACAGGGTATCTAAATGAAGCGGATTTAAAGCGTCTCACTTTTGTATACTTTGGCCAGATATGAGCTTCTGGATAAATAGTGACACTAGAACCTTCATCAATTCTCTTTTCGATAGCATTTTTAAATGATGGGATATTTTCTACGTGTGATGGTAATGGAATAGCCCCAAACATTTTAACGATAGTTTTAATACCAGGAATTGATGTCGCTTCTTCTCCGACGACAATATAGTTCTTTCTCATTCTTAAGAGATTAGGAGTAAAAGCATCGCCAAGACTACATGTATGATTAGCGTAGATAAAATAACCTTGTCCTTTACATTTCTTTAAGGCTTTCTTATTTACCACCTTGTAGTGGTTAGCAAACTTATTAATGCAGTAAATAAGCGGTTTACCAATAAGATGGTATAAAGGTATTTCTAAGGCGCGATAGAAGATGTTTTTATTCACATATCTATAACCTGGTTTATTGTGCGCGGCAACGATACCATTATTCGCGAAGTCATCATTCAGCTCATCAGTGTAATAGTATTTAAGCTTAGAAGTATGGGCTAATGGGTTATTCGCGTACGTTAAGAGCATCTCTCTCATCTTATGCATACAAGATGATTGATCAAACTGATTAGTGTAACCTAAGTAATTCTTAGAGCATTCTTCTTTTTCCTTAGGATGTTCAATCCAATAATCAATCTTCTTAGCTAAATCTTTAGGATTGTTGTAATCAAAGAGATTATTCTCGGTTAAGGCAAACGCTTTAGTGGCGCATCTCTTGGAATTAGAAATGATAGGCACTAAACCACATTTAATCGCTTCTAAACAAGAGATTGCTTCAATCTCAATTTCCGCGGGATGGACGTATATATCACATGAGTTAATGACATCGACGAGTTCCTTACGGGAATAAAACTTCATTACAGGAGTGTTAAGTCCTTTAGAAATGGCCATCTTTTTTAATTGTTCAGCATATGGTCCTTGACCAGCGAACACTAATTGGATGTGATCTTTATATTTAGAATGCGAGACCGCTTCAATAAGAAGTGGGTGAGATTTCTCTTTAGAGTAACGGCCAATGAAAAGAATATTAAATTTATCTTTTAATTGCCCTTTTCTTTCGGTCTTTTGATATTTATATAGATCATTAACGCCATTAGAGATGACATAAGCATTAGTCTTTCTTTTCACCACAGATTCAAATGTTTGATGAATAAACTCTGTTGGATAATGAATCGCGTCAACATATTTATAGAAATTGTTATAGAAGTGCTTATAAGTCATCTTGTTAGCTAACTTACAGTTCATTAAACCAATATGCGCGGTAAAGTTTTCCGCTTGGCAATGGAATCCACATGTACATGGAATACCCATCTTACGCGCAATCTTTAATGTTTTCACACCTAAGGCAAATGGGAGCATGATATGACAGACATCCACACCCGTGAGTGCTTCTTTAATGATTTTAGTTTTTGGTCTTGCTAAGACGACTTGATTCTTCTTTAAAGCCCAATTGACGATTGGTCCTAACTTAAGATTAGGGACAATGTAATAATTAGGAAGATCTTTTTTATCTTGGTCTGGACAAAGGATACGGACATCATCACCTTGCTTTCGTAAGTATCTGACGAGATTCATACACGCAATAGTAGTGCCGTTATTTTCTTCACCGAGGACATCGCTAACAACTAATATTTTCATAGACGCTTCTCCTTTTCTGGTGGAAATATTAAAATATTTGTTAAAAAATACCTATAAACTGGTAAAATGTTTTTTGTAGAAAAGGAATTCTACGATTTGTAGAGAGAAGAGAAATGGGCTTAGAAAACAAGGATATTAAGCAAATTATTGGGGATAATATCGCTTTTTTAAGAAAAAATAACCACTGGACTCAAGCGGAACTCGCAGAAAAATTAAATTATTCTGATAAGGCTATCTCCAAATGGGAGAGAGGGGAATCAAGCCCTGATCCAGAGATTATGCTAGCGTTAAGCGAGCTCTTTTATGTGCGTGTTGATTACTTCTATCACGAAGGTCATAACGAAGAATTTGTTGATACTTCTAACCGCATGAACATTAGAAATATCCTCATCGTCATTCTTCTTTGTGTTGGTATTTATTTTATTGCCACGGTTGTCTTCCTTTTAGCATTTTTAAGAGATAGGAGTAACTTATCTACATATTGGATTAGTTTTATCGCCGCAGTCCCTTTCTGTGGCTTTGTAAACTTCTTATTTTTCAAAAGACTTAATAACCGTATTGGCCGTATTATCTCTTTAAGTGTCGTCTTATGGGGTGTTATTACCACAGCGGCCTTAATCTTATTCAATTACAATAGCTACGCTTGGATGTTATTTATTATTGGTGCCCCTATTGAAGCGGCTATTAACTTATACGAATTTATTAGGAACTAAGTATGGAAGAACTATTATTAAGGTTCCCTCTAATTATCCAAGTAGTCAATTATGCTCTATATGTTTTTACAAAAACTCTATCACTAAAAGCCTCAACTCCATTAGTTAATATAGATTCCATATTTAAGAAGGTGTTTTGTCTTCCTGATTAGGTATGGTTCCGTTTGAATCAGGATGTCATCATCCATAGAAGAAATAGTGGAAATATCACCAGCTTCTCCAAGAACAAAAGTGATGTGATCTCTATCGTGTATGATTACCCTACTAAATACTTTGTTAAGTGGGAAGTCAGTTAAAGAAGAAATGGTTCTATCGTATGGTGATAGGACTTTTTTAAATTGATAGAGGTAATCGTTAACGCTCGTAGCGGTGCTTATAGAATTTTCAAGAGCCACTTTCTTCATGCATAGTGGTTTGAGCTTCTCTTTATAAGCCTTATTTACCTCGCGATAAAACTCATCATCGATATCTTTGTATTTTTTGAATTTTGCCTGTAAAACATCTATTTTTTCTTGCAATTCCTGTATTTCTTTCTTCTTTTTCTCTACGTCATTTTTAGAATTGAAGGATTCCTCTAGCAAGTCAAAGAAGTTCTTTTTATTAGTGATAATCTTGTTTACAACCTTAAGAGTAATGATATCGATAACATCTAAAGGAAGATCATCATTCTCACAAATCTTTCTTTCTCTATTAGATGCACAGTGGAAGATTCTAGACTCCGATGCCTTACCTCTATTGTTTATTTTGAAATTATAGTTTTTACCACACTTTCCACACATGAAGAGACCAGAATAAATACTCTTATTGAAACATATTTTACCTTCTCGTTTTTCATCGTACTGAACCTGACTTTGATATTGAATCGCTTTCTGTTTTAACTTTTCATTAGCGGCAAGCCATACTTCTTTAGTTACAATAGCGGGATGATTGTTCTCAATTAGAATAGTGGGCAGCGTTCCATCGTTTTTAAGTCGCTTTCCTCTTACTCCTTTAACAAACGTTTTCTGTAAATAAGCAGCACCCATGTATTTCTCGTTATGAAGGATCTTTCTTAATGACTGGAAATGCCACTCCTTAGTGAATCTAGGTTTATAACCACGTTTATTAAGTTCATCAATAATGGCTTGTCTAGAGTAATCCTTTAAATAAAGGTCATAGATTAGTCTAACTGCCTCAGCCTCTTCTTCATCTATGATGATGCTTCCATTTTTATTGCGATGATAACCATATAACTGTTCAGGGTTGAAATAAGCCTTTTTATCTTTAAAGTTTTTAGCGTAGCTCATCCTGACGTTGTCACTTATGACTTTAGATTCATTCGCGGCATGAGCACTTAATACGTTAATGACTAATTCGCTGTCCATGTTAAAGGAAGAAATATTCTCCGTTTCAAAATAGACTTCTACGTTGTTGTTCCTAAGAACTCTCAAGATGTTAATCGCATCTTCAGTGTTTCTAGAAAATCTAGACAAGGACTTAGTGATGATTAAATCGATTTGACCGCTTAAGGCTTTATCTATCATCTTTTGGAATTCTTTTCTTTTGTAAATAGAAGTGCCAGTTACTCCATCATCAACGAAAACACCGCAGAACTCATAATTAGGATTTGTCATGATCATCTTGGTATAGGTTTCGATTTGGTAAGTTAAAGAATTCTCCTGGTCTTCGCTTTTGGAAGAAACGCGAGTATAAGCACATACTCTTCTTTTACCTATTGGGGTAGCTCTATTAATTTGAATTATTTCTTTAGCCATGCGTAATCCTCCAATCTTACAATTTTGTATTTATAAACTTTCGTGGTTATAGGAGAAGTGTAGTAACCATGTAAGACTTCTTCTAAGCCATTTATCTTTTTGATGTTTTTGCTGATGTTTTCTTTAGAAACGTGGTGACCAGCATTATCGATTATGATGATAGAGTTATCTTCATTAACGATTACTTCATCGATAAGTTTTAAGTAGCATTCGTCGTTATCCATATTTGTTATTAAAGAGGCGATTTCCTTGCTCCTAGCTTCAGAGATAAAGGACTCATATGTTTCACCAGATAAAGTGTCTAATTTAGCCTTTAATTCATTTAGATGTTTCTTGGCTTCTTTATATTTGTTAGATAATCTTTCATCATCTTCTTCAGAATCGGTTTCCATCTTTTCCTCAATAATGTCTTTGAGCCTATTTTCAGTAGCGGTTATCTCGTCTTTAACTCGGTTAAGCTCTTCTTGTTTGTGAGAAGCTTGGCCTATAGAAGTTAAGCAATCTAAAAGATTAGCGGTAAGAGAGCTATCAGAATAATACGATTTCATCGCTTTGATACAGATAGCATTTATCTCTTCTTCTTGAATAGGGGGAAGGCTACATTTTTCTTTCTCTATATTTCTTCTGTTAACATTGCAACTGTACATTTGTTTGCCATCACTTCTTGATTGATAAACAAGCTTTTTACCGCAAATACCACAATAGAGTTTTGCAGAAAGAGGATTGCCGCTGTCAGGCCTAAGGAATCTGTCGTTCTTTTTATACTCAATGATAGTTTGTACTAAATCAAAAGCTTCTCTAGAGATAATCGCAGGGTGGTGGTTCTTTACTAACCACATGTCCGCGTATTTCCCATCTTTATTGCTTCTAGACTCATGAGATAAATAATCAATAACAACAGTCTTTTGGAGAATTAAGTCGCCTTTATATTTCTCATTTTGGAGAATTTGCATGATGTTTTGACGGCTCCATTTCTCTTTGCCTGAACCAGTTAAGTAGTGGTTACCTTCTAAATAAGCGATGATTTCTTTTATTGATTTATTAGCGAGATAAAGATTGAAGATGGCTCTAACGATATCAGCTTGAGCTTCATCAATAATCATGTTCCCGTTTTCGTCTTTGGTGTAACCAAGGAACTTCTCAGTTGGTACTTTCCAGTTACCATCTCTCATCCTTTTTCTAATTCCCCATTTAACGTTATCGGAGATGTTTTTTGCTTCTTCTTGAGCGATAGAGGAGTGGAATGTTAAAACCATATCGGTCCTGGTATCTAAAGATGAAAGGTTTTCTTTTTCAAATTTAATCTCTACTCCGATTTCTCTAAGTTCTCTAACAATGGTGAGGATATCTAACGTATTTCTTCCGAGTCTAGAAATAGACTTCACTAAAATAAGGTCAACATTACCTTTCTTAGCTTCTTTTAATAAGGCGTTAAGTCCATCTCTTTTCTTTAAAGAAGTACCTGAGATACCTTCATCAGAATACATACCGACAAATTCCCAGTTAGGATTGCTGGTTATCTTAGTGGTGTATTCATCAATCTGTGCTTTAAAAGAGTGAATCTGATCTTCGCTATCAGTAGACACTCGTGCGTATGCCGCTACACGTTTCTTTTTATTATCTAAACCAGTAGAGGCGATATATTGAGCGGGACTCGCTACTTTAATTACTTCCTTTGCCATCATGTGTATATTGCCTCAATACTGACTTAATATCAATATAATTGATATTATTAATACAAGGGAGGTTATACTTCTGACGGAGCATAGTTAAAAGAGCATACCATTCTTCGTGGGTAATCTTGTTTTCTTTTAATAATTTATCAAGAATCGCTACTTCAAATTCGTAGCTAATAGTCTTATTCATCAAAAAGTCCTCTCCTAAAAGAGGACATTCTTCTCAAACGAGAGACTCTTTGTTTACCGCTTTTATTCTAAATGGAACTAGATTTTTATAATAGGTGATAGCAATACGCTACTTAACATCTAACAAATGATATTTAACAGATTGAATAACAACCGCGTGACAAATTCTTTGTATGACTTGGCATCCAACAATTTTTAATTCGCCTGTGTGGGTGTAATAGTAGAAGGATCTCTTTTTCTTGTTGCCATATAAGTCGGTCGCGACACCCACTTCAGAGAAATAGAAGGCGGTGGCAACTCTATGCTTTCCTTCTTCAATATAATCGCCAGAAAGCATGCATGTGCATTTTTGATTCATTGAATTATTGATGTAGTGTTTTATGTCTTTATCTACGATAACAGCATCGCCTTTTAATAATCCCAATATACTTGAGTCGCTTTGAAGAAGATAAGCACAAATGTTATTTGGCCTATCCGCAAATTTGGCATCAAACTTCATAACTCCTTTTAGACTATTGTCTAATTTATAGAAACCACGTTGTACCTGACTAAGAGCAATAGTGGTCAAGTTATTATTTTGTTTGTTATAGGAATAATCAAACGGCATACCTAACAAAAGGTCGATGGAACAATTTAACACTTTTGCCATTTGCATAAGTAAAGAAACAGGAATCTCTTTCTGTCCATTTTCATAATAAGAAAGTTCATACCTATCAATATTTAATAGTTCAGCAAGTTCATCTTGAGTAAGACCTTCTTTATAGACTTCGCCTTGCTCTTTTAATGTGACAACTCCTTTGAAGCTCTTCCTAACTGATGAATTGATTTTTGGATATGGTCCTGGTTCAACATTTACTTTTGGCATACGCACGTCTCCTATTTAATAATTTACACAAAAAATAAATAAATGTGCACAAAAGTCTAAAAAATGTGTCTCCACAAAAATGAGAAAATTTGCATACCTAAATTAAGGTGTGTTTTTCTTTATTTATTAATAAATAAGTTAAGCGATAACTCTCTGAAATATCCACAAAAACCGCCACAAAAAATGAGCTAAATTTTTACCACAAAAAATAGTTTTACACGCAATTTTCCTTATATAAAAATAATGGTGACAGCAGGAGCTCATGCTGCTTAAAAAATGTTGGGTAGATCCCAGAAAGGAGTGAAGCGAGATGAAGTATTATCCGATTCGTATGTACTTAGTTAATGCGAGACAAAAGCTCGGATTTTCACAGTATCGCGTTGCTCTTGAGATGGGGGTATCGCACCAACATTACAATCGCATTGAGAACGGTGCTATTGGTGAAGCGATTCAATTTAAAACAATAGTTTCACTCGCATACGCTCTTAATATTCCTGTTCAGGTCATCTGGGAAGAGGAAGAAAAATATCAAGCATCCTTAAATATGGATAGTGATGACATTTAGTAGAGCTTAGCTCTATTGATTTTCTAGAATGATGGACTCTATGTTTACCAAGGTGGAGACGTTCTTATTGTTCTTCTTAATTAATAGAGCTTGCTCTTATGAAGCGGTAAACCCGCACGAGGAACAATATGAAAACTAAAATTAATAAGAATAACGTTAAAAGGCTAAAGGCGTTATTAAAAAAAGGCGAACCGTTGCCTTACAAAAACTTGGCCGCAATCTTTGCAAAACATGCAACTGACCCCGAAGAAAGCGAAGATTCTTTATGTAACAAATCTATCAAAAAAGGATTACTCGCTTTTGGCGAATATCTTGAAGAGAAGAAGGTGATAATGCCTCTTAAAATTGATGTAATTGATTTTGTCCTTAAGAATCAAAGCAAAAAACCAGATGTTTTATGCTGGTACTTTTGGGGTTGCATGAAATTTATGATGTTCTGTCATGCTCACTCGGACGATATCTTTGATGGAATTTTTAAAAACACTGATGTCTATAGAGAGGTCAAGTTCTTATCTGCTGTCATTTTCGATTACGACTACACAGGTTTCAAATCTGATGAGGAGGATGAGTGATTATGCTAGTTAGACCAAATGATGCTTTGGAGTTAGCGATAAAATTCTATAAAGAAAAATATGGAGAAGTGACATCAAACACAACTGAGACACAGTTATATATTAGATCTGCTCTTATATCTTTTGCGGAATACATAAAGAGAGAATGTCCACACGATGGATGTGCAACAAGTTATTTCCTTCACAAGTATGTCAAAAGCATGCCTGTCCTCTCTATTAACTGGTTCAAACATTGTGCTCCAGTGCTTGTGGAATTTATCACGCCAGATAAATAGCATATTGCCTTCACCTATTCAAAACTAGATTAGATGATTTATCATCTAATTTGGAGAGTGGTGCTTTAAAATATTTAACCACTTTGCCATTAAGGCACCTCTCTCTATTTGTGGAGGTGCTATGGCTAAGAAACTCGATACATATCAAATGTGGGAAAAGACAGGTGTGCTAAAGTCTAAGCTTGATTATATCAAAGCGGCTTCAGCTACTTTCTACACGCAAAAAGAGATGTGTCGCGACTTAGGCATCACTGAGCAGACATTTACACAACTTAAAAATAAACATAAAGAAATTCAACAAGCTATTTCTGAAGGTGAAGCTTTGTTACTAAATGATCTATTCTCCGCTCTTAAAAGAAAAGCGGTGGGATATAAAGAAAAGACAACTTCAAAAGCAATGAGAAAGAATCCTATTGGTGGAACTGAAACTAAAGTTACTGAAGATGAGAAGTATTATCCACCTGATTTTGAAGCTATCAAATATATTCTCGTGATGAAATTCGGTAAAGACTTCGACCCTAAGAAATACATGTATGAATATATGGATAAAAAGAATGAACCAGAGGAGTGGGCTAACGCTACTCCTATTGGTGCAGATGAAGACAAGGAGGATTAATTCCTATGAGAGATTTAATAATCGCTGTTGGACAAAGGGCCAATAGCAAAACCTGGAAGAATACCAGAATCACTTGGGAACTACTCTCCCAAAAATTAAGTGAAACAATTAGAACCTCTGAAACAGTAGAGGAGTATAAACACTTTGTTAAAGATGCTAAACAAGAAGCCAAAGATCATGGTGGTTTTGTGGGTGGCAAACTTAAGACTCCTCAAAGGCTTAAAAACAATGTGGAGTATAGAAGTTTAGTCACTTTAGATTTGGATGATGCCGCTCCCAACTTCTTAAAATGGTTTGAAGATAACTTCCAATATACGAGCTGCCTTTATTCCACTCATGGGCATAGAGATGACTCACCTAGATTTAGAATAATTATCCCTCTAAGCAGAGATGTAGAAGGCGATGAATATGTCGCAATATCTAGGTTGCTTGCTGATGAAATAGGTATCGAACAAGTAGATCCTGTTAGCTTCACAACTAATCAATTAATGTACTGGCCTTCAACACCAAGCGATGGTAATTACATTTATCGAAAAGTTGAGAAAAACCTATTAAATCCTGACCCTTTTCTAGCAAAATATCCAAATTGGAATGATTTAACTTCGCTTCCTAAAAAAGCAAAAGAGACTCATGTGAGTAGTGGTAAACCAGGAAGAAAACAAGCTGACCCATTAACTAAAGATGGCATGGTGGGTGCCTTCAATAGAGCCTATTCAATTAGTGAAGCCATCGACGTTTTCTTAAGTGATATTTATGAAGAAGCTGGTGGCAATCGCTACAAGTATATTCCTTCAAGTAGTGTTGCTGGTGCGATTAATTATGATGATAAATTGTTTTATTCTCATCACGCTAATGACCCAGCGGTGGGGCAAACTCTAAGCGCCTTTAATCTTGTTCGTATTCATTTATTTGGCGATGATAAGCCTTCCTTTAAAAAGATGGTGGACTTCGCTAGAAATGATGAAAAGGTCAAGAATCTAATCGCTGAAGAAAACATTAAATCGATTAAGGAAGACTTTGGTGATGAAGAAATTGATTTTAGTTGGACTAAGAAGCTTGCGACAAATGATGATGGCGATATCGCTAATACAGTTGCTAACCTTGTTATCATTTTAGAGAATGATGAAAAGCTTAAAGGCATCGCATTTAATATCCTCGCTGATACTGCTGAAGTAAGAGGAGAGGTGCCATGGCTTAGGCCAACATCTACTAGGTTTTGGAGAGATGCGGATACATCTAAACTTAAAGTTTATGTTGCCAGTCATTATTGCGACTTTAGTGATAGGAACTTTGAAAACGCCTTTGCTAAGGTAACTGAAGATAGAGCGTTTAACCCCGTTAAAGAATACTTAGATAACTTACCTAAGTGGGATGGCGTTAAGCGATTAGAGAACATCTTTATTAAATATCTTGATGCAGATGATAACGACTACACTCGTGAGGTAACTAGAAAGTGGTTTGCCGCTGCAGTAGCACGCATCTATGAACCAGGAATCAAATTTGACAATATAATTGTCCTAGATGGTAAACAAGGTGTTGGTAAGTCCACAATTATTAAATCGCTAGTGGACCCAGAATACTTCTCAGACTCGCTTCAACTATCCGATATGGATGACAACAAGAAAGCAGGAGAAAAGTTACAGGGATTTTGGATTGTTGAGATTCAAGAACTCGCTGGCATGAAGAAAGCGGACATCGAAAAAGTGAAAGGTTTTATCTCCTCGACCGACGATAAGTACCGTGCCTCCTATGGCCACCATGTAGAAAGACATCCAAGAAAGTGCGTTATCTTTGCTACAGTCAATGGGGAGCAAGGCTATCTTCGAGACTTAACTGGTAACCGAAGATTCTGGGTTATTAAGATTAACTCAACGAACACAATTCCTAACTTCAGGTTCGATAAGACATTCAAAGATCAATTATGGGCAGAAGCTAGACATTACTATGTAAGTGGTGAACCACTATTCCTTGATGAGAAGTTCTTAGAAATAGCGGCAGATTATCAAAACAATGCTATGGAGCATGACGATAGGACCGGCATAGTGGAGAAGTATCTAGATGAGCTTCTTCCTGATAACTGGGATGAATGTTCCATCGCGGATAGGCAATACTACTTTAATAAAGAGTTTGATTCTAACTATTACCATCAGGTGACATTTGGTCCAGCCATCTATCAACGCGAAGAGATTAGTCCAATAGAGATTTGGGTGGAGTGCTTCAATAAAGATAAGGCCGACTTCAACAATAAAGAATCTAACGCAATATCTATGATAATGGCGCAGATACCAGGCTGGGTTAAATCTGGTAAAACTAAGGTCATGGGTCCTTATTCTAAACAGCGATACTTCATTCGTAAAAAGTAGGAACAGGAACAAGCGGAACAAGAAATATATAACTGTTCGAAAATCGTAAATTAATTCAGTAGAGATAATTAAAAGCACGTTTTAGAACTTTATAGAAAATCTTGTTCTTTTTGTTCCTTGTTCTCTGGCAAAATGACTCCCCCCCGGTCTGCAAATACAAAGTATTTGAGAGTACCGGTGGGCCTACCTCAAAAATACGCGAGGCAAGATTTTTGAAAAACCGAAATCGATTTTAGAAAAATTAAATTATTCATAAGTTTTAATGGATAGCACCGGGTAATTATGATATAGTTCTTTTAAGATCAATAGTTCTTAAAAAGGAGTCATTATGAGTAAAGCAACACCTTTTGTTAAATGGGCCGGCGGGAAACGTCAGATTATGAATCATCTCTTAGAGCACAAGCCTAAGAAATTTAAACATTACTATGAACCATTCGTTGGTGGTGGTGCCCTTCTTCTAGAACTTGCTCCAATTCACGCAACAATTAATGACTCAAACAAAGAACTTATCTATGTGTATAAATGTTTAAGAAACAAGAGACTCTTCAAGAAATTCTATGAAGTTTGTAAAGAGCACGAAGTTAATCACTCTGAAGAGTACTATTATCAAGTTCGTGATATGGACAAAAAGAAAACCGCCTATGCAAAACTTCCAATGTATGTGAAAGCTGCTAGATGCGTTTATTTAAATAAAGCGTGTTTTAATGGTTTATATCGTGTTAATGGAAAAGGGCAATTTAATGTTCCTTCTGGTAAATATGAAAAGATTAAGTGTTTTGATGAAGAAAATATTCAAGCCTTACACAAGTACTTCCATAAGAGAAAACCTGTTATTTTAAATAAAGATTTTGCTGAAGCTGTTAAAACTGCTAAGGCCGGTGACTTTGTTTATTTTGACCCACCATATGATGTGGTTGGAGAACAATCATTCACCTCTTATACAACTGGTGGATTTGATAAAAAAGAGCAAGCCAGACTAAGAGATGTTTTTAAAGAACTTTCTGATAGAGGAGTCTTTGTTATGGCTAGTAACGCCAACACTGAATACGTTCAAGAACTCTATAAAGATTTCAACATACACGTTATCAATGCTAGAAGAAGTATTAATTCTAAAGGCGACGGACGTGGAAAAGTTGAAGAAGTGATTATTACCAATTATTAGTATGTTAACGAAAAGAGATATCTTTTTTAAAGATAAAGATTTCGCTCTCCTCAAGGGAGATTCTTTTCGTATATTGAAGAAATTAGAACCTAAGTCAGTTGACATGATTTTTGCCGATCCGCCTTATTTTCTTTCTAGTGGTGGCATTAGCTGTCAAAACGGAAAACAGGTATCCGTAAATAAGGGCGAGTGGGATTACTCTAAAACCATTGAGGATAGAATTAAATATCATCGTAAGTGGATATCTTTATGTAGAGAAGTCCTTAAGGACAATGGAACAATAATGATTTCATCTACTCTTCATTCTGTTTATGCGATAGGTGTGGCTCTCGAACTAGAAGGCTATTCCATTATTAACAATATAATCTGGAGAAAGACAAATCCTGCTCCAAACCTAGCATGTCGTTGTTTTACTCATTCAACCGAAACAGTTATATGGGCCAGGAAACAGCTAACTCTAAAGAAGAAGGGCAAGCATTATTTCAACTATGAAGCCATGAAAGAAGAAAATGGTGGTTTTAACTATTAATAAATCAAGTTAAATGATAAGAGCATAGTAAAAAATATTCTAAACATAGAATTATTTTAAAAAACCTCACTCAATAGTTAGCCTTACTTAACTAATGATGGATCGAAATCA
>JAPXKQ010000044.1:0-18884 GCA_033809995.1 Tissierellaceae bacterium | reverse complement strand
CATAATATACTTAATCAAATGACCCTTGAAAGTCAACTATCAACAAAATTCTACATGATATTACTTTGTATTCTTATACCAATTATTATCTCAAAGAATGAGAATACACAAAATTATTTACACCGCCATGGACTACTCCATACTTTCTTCAAATTCCCTCTTCAACACTCCCATATGTACAGTATCTGAATATTTACCTTCAGCATAGAAGTTCTCTCTTATCCGTCCTTCTTCTTTAAAACCACATTTTTTATAGCAGCTAATAGCTCTATCATTAAATGCTCTAACTTGCAATTCTAATTTATGAAGATTGAGCTTATTAAAAGCAAATTCTTGAAGCAATTTAATAGCTTCTGTACCATAACCGTGACTTAAATATTCCTTATTTCCTATTACAATACCAATAGTGCCTACTCTATTAACCCAATCTATTTTTATAAGGTCAATTTGTCCTATATATTCTTCAGTATCCTTATTCGCAATAACGAATCCTTTAACATTTCCATTGCCTTGTAGCATTATATTCAAGAAGTTTTCTGTATCATTTAGGGTATGTGGGTATAGAAAGACATTACTTAAAAACTTGGTAATTTCACTATCATTGACCCACTTCCTTATATAAGGCAAATCATCTTTTTTATACTCCCTTAGCATGATTCTTTCTCCCATTAATCTTGGCATTAGCCTTACCCCC
Organism: Tissierellaceae bacterium; assembly: GCA_033809995.1. Classification (GTDB taxonomy): domain Bacteria; phylum Bacillota; class Clostridia; order Tissierellales; family Tissierellaceae; genus Paratissierella. Next base: position 18,190 of record JAPXKQ010000044.1, on the reverse strand, counting down.
TTATATATTTTGCTATATTATATCATAAAAACTATCCATAACAAAATTCATTATTCCCTCTAAAGGTTAGGGTTAAATTGTTTTTTGTCTAGAGTTTTATGTTATAATAAATGCAGCTAAGGAAATAAAACTCAAGGGGTTTTATCTTTATGCATTTATTGAAACGGTGTGTGGCAATCCAATTAACGGATTGCACCTATGTTATAACGAATAGGAAAGTTCTACTCTAATTAATGTAATAAGGAACTTTCCGTAAATGAGTTTCAAGAAAAGCTACCTTAACGCGTCGTTAGATGCTTTTCTTATAATATTATAGATAATCTGTAAATGTTTTGGAGGTGAAAAGCGTGAAACTTATTAAAGCAGCAGTATTTATAATAATAATCGTACTAGTTTTAAATTCGCTAGGAATGTTAAATCCTGAAACAAGCAAGAAAGTGGACAATGCAGTGGATATAACTAAAGTAAAAATCAATGAATTTAAATATAAGGATAAATCTATTACAGATATGACATTAAAGGAATTATCTTCTAATATTTCTTCAGATATTAATTATCTAAAAGATGAGGTAATTACTGACGATGGGATTAAGTTATCAGGCAAGGGATTATCAGTGATTATGAATCCAACTAAGGATAGAGTATTAGTTGCTGAAGTTGATACCTCTGAAACTAAGGCAGTTGAATCCATTGAAAAGCTACTTAATATATTAACTAAAAAGAGCATCAAGTTGCCAAAAGAATTGTTAAATAAGGGAGATATAACTATAATTGTAGAAAAAATAGATGGAGAGTATAATATTAAATTCGATAAATAAAGATAAACTTGGGGGAGAATATGGAAAAGTTAGAGGTTTTAAAAGATGTATTCGGGTTTTCCTCTTTTAGAGAAGGTCAGGAGGATTTAATAGACAATATATTAAGTGGTAGAGATACTTTGGGTATAATGCCAACGGGAGCAGGTAAGTCAATGTGCTATCAACTACCTGCTCTTATGTTGGAAGGGATAACCCTAGTTGTTTCTCCTTTGATATCATTGATGAAGGACCAAGTGAATTCCCTAATAGAACAGGGGATTAATGCTGCATATCTTAATAGTTCTCTTAGCATTAGTCAATTTAATAAAGTATTGAACAATGCCAGGGAAAATAAATACAAGATAATATACATAGCACCAGAGAGGCTGCTAACTGATGAATTTCTTTCTTTCATACAAGCAGTGAAAGTTTCAATGATAACTATAGATGAAGCACATTGTGTTTCTCAATGGGGTCAGGATTTTAGACCTAGCTATTTAAGAATATTAAACTTTATTAATAGATTTAATGAAAGACCAATAGTATCTGCTTTTACTGCTACAGCTACATCTCAGGTTAAAGAGGATATTATAGAACAGCTTGGTTTGTATAATCCTTATGTATTAACCACAGGTTTTGATAGAAAAAATCTTTATTTTTCAGTAGAAAAACCTGCAGATAAGTTTTCGACCTTACTGGAATATATAAATAAAAACAAACAAAAATGTGGGATTGTCTATTGTTCCACCAGGAAAACTGTTGATGAAGTATGTAGAAAATTAAATGAGGTAGGATTAAAGGCTACTAAATATCATGCAGGTCTTTCCGATGATGAAAGAAGAGAAAATCAAGATGCTTTTATCTATGATAAGTGTAATATAATCGTAGCTACTAATGCATTTGGGATGGGAATTGATAAATCAAATGTATCCTTTGTAATACATTACAATATGCCTAAGAATATTGAAAGCTATTATCAAGAGGCTGGTAGGGCTGGACGGGATGGAGAACCAGCGGACTGTATTTTATTGTATGGAGGACAGGATGTTATTACCAACCAATTTTTAATCGATCAACCCAATGGAAACGAAATGCTTGATGAAGAAACTATGTTGGCTGTAAAGGAAAAGGATAGAGAGTTATTAAGAATTATGACATATTATTGTCACACGAAGGAATGTTTAAGAGCATATATACTCAACTATTTTGGTGAAGAAACGTCGGGTTCCTGTGGTAACTGTTCTTCTTGTAACACTGAATTTAATCTAGAGGATATAACAGTTGAAGCTCAAAAGATATTATCTTGTATTATTAGAGCTAATGAAAGATTTGGAATAAAGATGATAATTGATATATTAAGAGGTAGCAAGGGTCAAAGGTTACTATCTTATAACTTAAATAAATTATCAACCTACGGTATTATGTCGGGGGTATCAGAAAAGAAAATTCGAGAAATTATTAATTTTCTTATAATAGAAGAGTATGTCTATATAACTAAGGATCAATTTCCAGTTATTAAGTGTACTAAAAAGGCTTCTGAAATATTATTTGATGGAAAAAAAGTTAATATGAAAGTCAACAAATTGGAGGAAAGTAGTAAAGGCTCTTGGTTAAGTAAATCAAAACCAATGGATACTCAGATAGATGATGTGTTATTTGAACTTTTAAGAGCATTAAGAAATAAAATTGCTACAGCAACACATGTTCCTGCATATATAGTTTTTGCTGATGCTGCTCTTAGGGATATGTGTATTAAAATGCCAACCAACGATGAAGAATTCTTACTAGTTTCTGGTGTAGGGCAAGCTAAGCTTTTGAAATACGGAAAGGACTTTATAGGTGCAATAAATGAATATAAACAAAATAATGTATAAATAAATACCCATAGAATCACCTTGCTTTTAAGGTGATTTTATGCTTATAATCTAAATCTATAATTAATTTCCTTGCATTTGGTAAGAATAAATAAAGCAAAAGAAGGGTGGATTTTATGGGAATAAACTTTAATGAACTAGGAATTGGTAAAGACTTAGTTAATATACTGGATAAAAACGGAATAAGAGAGGCTACACCTATACAAGAAAAATCTATACCAGAATTATTAAAAGGTAGAGATGTAATTGCACAGGCACAAACAGGTACAGGAAAAACCCTAGCATTTTTGTTACCTCTAATGGAGCGAATCGATTCAAACAAAGATTTTATACAAGGATTAATAATAACTCCAACCAGAGAGCTAGCTATCCAAATTACTGGTGTAGCTAAAATGCTATCAGAAGGTAAAAAAATAAATATATTAGCAGCATATGGTGGTCAAGATGTGGAGCAGCAGGTAAGAAAGTTAAGGAATGGAATTCATTTAGTAATAGCTACTCCAGGTAGGCTATTGGATCATATAAGAAGAGGAAATGTTGAAATAGGTAGGTTAAAATTTCTAGTATTAGATGAGGCAGATGAGATGCTTCATATGGGGTTTCTGGAGGATATTGAAAGTATAATAATTGGGACACCTAAGGCAAGACAAACTATGCTATTTTCTGCTACAATCCCTAACGAGGTAAGAAGATTAGGTACAAGATTTATGAGAGACCCCCTTCATATAGAAATAGAAAGTAAAAGCATAACTTTAGAGGAGATTAAGCAGGTAATAATTGAAACTACTGATAGAGGAAAGCTTGATGCACTATGTAGATTGATTGATGAATTTAGACCGTATTTAGCTATTGTATTTTGCCGTACTAAGCGTAGAGTAAGCGCTTTAAATTCTGATTTATTGGCTAGAGGATACAACTCGGATGAATTGCATGGAGATCTTACTCAGGCCAAAAGAGAAAGGGTTATGAAGGCATTTAGAAGTGCAAAGCTACAAATACTTATTGCAACTGATATAGCCGCAAGGGGCATAGATGTTGAGGGGGTAACACATGTTATTAACTATGACATTCCCGATGATGCTGAAAGCTATATACACCGAATAGGTCGTACTGGACGTATAGGAAATTTAGGAATGGCAATAACCCTTGTAACTCCTAGGGATACTGAGACTCTAGCACTAATAGAAAGAAAAATCAAAGCTAATTTAAAAACCAAATATATTAATAATCCCGAAGATAAAGCCAAAAAGAAAACTGAGAAAAAAACAGAAACTAAAGGTACGACAAATCCTAATAAAATACCAAAAAAATATAGACCTAAGAAGGATAAAGAGGATAGATTTAAAGGTAATCCTAATGACAATAGACATCGATTTAAGAAAAGGTAGAAGTATTCACTAAATCTAACCGACAAACCATAAATGCTCTTTTCAATGATTAAGAAAAGAGCATTTTCAATTACTTTCCTGCTATGTTTGTGCCAAGCTATTTACCAGATTCTAATATCTTTGTAATTTCCCCAATATATAATGTATGATGGTCAGATTCAGGGTAGTATTTCTCATTAAGATCCTGATCTATAAAACTTTTAGGTTTATATTCTTGAGCAAATAACTTTTTACAGAAAATTGATATATTTGCCTCTTCAAAATATGGGGTATCATTATCATATACAACTGTAAGATTTGATTTTTTAATCTTATCTTCATTTCTACCAGACTTTGTTCCAAGATAAGATAGTGTATTTCTAAAACTTTCATCAAAGAATGTCAATGAAAATGAATCTGCGCTATCTACAAATTCCTTAGTATATCTTTGTGGACGAATAGCAATATATGCTACATTCTTATTCCACATTACTCCTAAACCACCCCAGGATGCAGTCATTGTATTAACTTTACCATCCTTTTTAGCAGTAATTAACATCCAACTCTCGCCAATTAGCTCAAATGGACTATAGGTAAATTCTTCAGGTCTGATTTCCTTAAACTTAGTCATAGTTAATCCCTCCATGTATGTTATTATAACTATTATTATATAATAAATGAACCTATTGAGCTAATTAAAATAAAATTAATAATTCAAAAATCATCATAATAATAAAATCCTCCCCTTCTGGTAAAAATAATTAGAACTATAGTTAAAGGAGAAATCTATGATAAATATAATACGTGCATCAGAAGAAAATATAAATGAATTGTCCCAAATGGCTTTAGATCTTTGGCCAGAAAATAATATAGAAGATTTAAAAAGAGACTTTGCATATATAATTGGTCATCTTTCAGATAAAGTTCTTTTAGCCCAAATTGAGGATGAATATGCAGGATTTATTCATATGTCCATCAGAAAAGACTATGTAGAAGGCTCAAGTTCAAATCCTGTTGGATATATTGAAGGTCTGTTTGTAAAGCCAGAATATAGGGGAAAAGATGTTGGAACAGAACTATATAATGCTGGAGCAAAGTGGGTAAAAAAGAAGGGCTGCACTGAAATTGGCACAGATTGTACTATTAGCAATAGGGTAAGTTTTGATTTTCTTATAAATATGGGCTTTGAGGAGGCAAATAGAATTATTTGTTTTATCAAGGATATTTAATATATTTAGGCATGTCTGTCAGAATTATTTACCATATTAAAGTCATATAATAAAAGTAACTAATAATATATTTTTAAAAGCCAAAAAGCTTATTATATATTATCCTAGCAATTCATTCATAAGGGGGTACTAATATGGTAGTAGATTTCAATGACAGATATGTGAAGAGAAATTTAAGACTTGCTATGGATAAGCTAGGCATTGACAATGAGGAAGGTCTAGCGAGATATGATGCTAAAAACATTAATAATGATATAATAAAAATTTTAGAAAAGATAATTGCAAGAAAACAATATCTAGAAAGTGAATTTTACAATTTTACTAGGTCTACTGTGAGTGAGGAAGACTGTATAATATTCTTTGCCTTTCTTTTAGAGTATTTCCAAGCATTGATTGCAGCTTTTGAAGGTGCAAATGCAAGGTCAACTGACAACGAAGAGTTTAATGCAATCATGAGGTACTTATATGATAATAAAATGAAAGTTATAAATTCATACATTAGCAGAGAGCTATTGGAGAATATAGGATGGGAATGAAATTAGGCTAAAATCTTCTTAGATTTTAGCCTAATAACTTTTTTGTATTGACAATTACATTGCTTTTTAATATTATATGTAAGTAAGTACTAACATATGGAGGGCGGAGATGGAAAATAAGGAAACTAGAATACGAATGAGTAAAGAGGATAGACGCGAACAAATCATAGAATCTGCTATGCAGGTATTTGTTGAAAAAGGATACAATGGGACAACTACTGCTGAGGTTGCAAAGGTGGCAAATATTTCTGAAGTCACTTTATTTAGATACTTTGATTCTAAAAGAGAGTTGTTCCTTTCTGTTGTTGAGCCAATTTTAATGGATACATTAAAGGAATCTATTATGATTACAAAAGATTTAGAACCCATTGAAAGGCTAAGATTTATTCTTACGGAAAGAATCAAACTAATTTCTAAGAATCATAAGGTAGTTCGATTGATTCTTATGGAAAGTCAGGTGAATCCAGAACTAGGAGATTTAAATTACATTGAAAAAATATCAAAATTATTAAAGGACTCTATTAATCAAATGGGATTTACTCTAAAAAATGAGGATTTAACATTCAGGTTATTGATGGGAAGTATCTTATCATATTTATATTTCCCGGAAACAAATAGTGAGAGTATCAATTTATTTGTTGAAAGCATTTTGAAATATATAATAGACAACAAAAATTAATAGAAAAGGACTGATAGACTTGCAGAAATTGTTTCAAAGGATAGGACAGAGAATAGAGAAAAGCCCCATAAAGGTACTCTTAATCTCGATTATTGTATTTGCAATTTTAATTACTGGGGTTGTATCTGTAAGAATGGCAACAGGAAATGAAACATTACTAATGACAGACAATGAAGTTTACAAATCCAATTATGCAATGGAAGATAGTTTTGGTGGTGATTCAATTATTGTATTATTTGAAGGGGATGAAGAAAAATTATTAGAACAAAACAACCTTCAAAAGATGTGGAATGTGGAACAAAGATTAAAATATGAAGATAATATTTTTGGGATAATGAGTCCAGCGAGCATTGTACACCAAATCACCGATAGGCAAAGTGTGGAAATTAAAAAACAAATTCTTACAATTAGTGAGGGTTTGAATGAGATGTCTGGTAAACTTATTGAAATAGGAACGGAATTAAATAAGAAAGACGTAAAGGACCCTAAAGAAATAGAAGAAAAATTAAACAACCTTTCAAATATAACAAGTGTTTTCAGTAAATTAATTGAAGGACAAAATAATTTATCCGAAGGAGCTACCCAATTATCAGGAGGACTTACAAATATAGCAGATGGACTGAAAGGTGTATCTGCACAGTTACAGGCCTTGGGAAATGAACTAAGTGCCAATCCAAAGATAAATATAAAACTTAATATGATTGCTGAAAATATATATAAAAGCTCAGAGGGTTTAGCTACTATGGCAGAAAAGACCTCAAAAATCAAGATGGGTAGTGAAAACACCTCTACTGCTTTATCAAATATTAGTACTCAACTTTCTAAAGAAACACAATCTATGAAAGAGGGGGTAACTGGAGGACTAAATCCAGATGATTTAAAAATGATGGCAGATGGATTTATAACTATGGGTGAAAATCTAGGAAAATTAAGTGAAGGACTTGAAACATTTCATAGAAAAAGTGAAATGATGATACCATATTTTCCTGCTAATCAAGAGGAATTGGATAATATCCTCTATGATGATGGCACATTAAGATCAATGTTTTCTGATGTTATTGTAGATGGAAATCATAGCATTATGATGATTAAATTACAAGGCAATTTGGAAGATAAATATAAGGATGAAATATATTCAAAGGTATCAATTGCATTGGAGAAGGAAGATTTTGATGATATCTCATATATAATTTCTGGTAAACCTGTTCTAGATTCATCCCTTAGGGCAGAAATGAAAACTAACATGAAATATATGGTTGTATCCGCAGTAGTACTAATGTTTATAATTCTAATGTTTGTTTTCAATGTGAGATGGAGAGTTTTAAGCTTAGGAGTTATATTTGTGTCTGTTATAGCTACTCTTGGATTTATGGGCCATATGGGTGTGCCAATGACTATGGTTTCAATGGCTGTTTTTCCAATACTTATAGGTCTAGGAATTGATTATTCTATACAGTTCCAAAATAGATATGAGGAAGAAAAATCTGCGAAGACTACATTGACTCAAATTGGTACTGCAGTAGGTATAGCAGTATTAGCCACTGTATTAGGATTTATATCTCTATATGCTTCGCCTGTTCCAATGATTAAAGATTTTGGAAAGATGTTAACTATTGGTGTAATTATCAGCTTTATTGGGAGTATATTTTTATTGATGCCAGTACTCACATCTAGGGATTTATTTGATGAGAAATCGAAGAAGAAACTAAAAGTTGCAAGCGATAAGCCAACATTATTAGATAGGTTGTTAGAATTCAATACAAAAGTAGTAACTAAATTTTCAATATTTATTATTGTTTTAGCTATGGTAATTAGCTATTTTGGTATAGTGGCAGACCAAAAAGTTGGGGTTGAGACAGATATAGAAACATTTATGCCACAAGACATGGAAGCCTTAGACAATATTCATTATTTAAGGGATATTATTGGATCGACAAATCAATTGGCAATTTTCATTGAAGGAGATATTATTACAGAAGCAAACTTATCCTGGATGAAAGATACTGTAGAATTAATCGAAAAAAAATACGGTGATAAAATAGTAGATATTAAATCCATAGACAATTTAGTTTACAAAATGACGGATTCTAATGAACTTTCTATAGATGAGTATAAAGATATAATTAATGATCTTCCGAAGGCACAATCTAAGATGTTTTTAAATGAAAAGATGGATAAAAGTGTTATCCTAATGAATATTAAGCATATGAGCACAGAAGAGCTTAAAGATTTTGTCAATGGGCTTAATAAGGATCTCAAGAATTCACCTGTTAAAGTTTCTATAACTGGCAAAAGCGTACTTGATGTAGAGATGGTAAAGGGACTAACAACTGGAAGAGTTAAGATGACATTAATAGGTTTAGCCTTAGTTTTTGTAGCCTTATTGCTAATCTATAGAAATATAGTAAAAGCCTTTATCCCAGTATTTCCGATAATTCTAATAGTGGGAATGTCTGGTGGAATAATGTATTTGCTTGATTTAAAGTATACCCCAATCACAGCAACTCTTGGAGCTTTGGTATTGGGTATGGGTACTGAAATGACAATCATGCTTCTTGAAAGATATCTAGAAGAAAGAAATTCTGGAAAAGAGAAATTAGATGCTATGCTAATCACTGTAAAGATGATAGGAAAGGCAACTGTGGCATCAGGGCTTACAACAGTTGGAGGTTTTAGTGTATTGATGTTCTCGAAGTTTGTTATTCTAAAAGATTTTGGCTTAATGACAGTTATAAATATCTCTTTAGCTCTGATGAGTACTTTCGTCATTTTGCCTGCAGTTATAATGCTATTTGATGGATTAATTGTAGATAAAAAAGTTAAAAAAATAGCAACAAATAAATTAGCAGATTTGAAATAGAAGATACCTAAATCCATATAATGTGCCAAACATAAGAAAAAATAGATTCCTAGAAATAGGGATTTATTTTTTTAGTGGGGTAAAATATGTTATAATAAATGCTACTAAGGATATAAAACCTTGGCGGTTTGGTGTGAAGCAATCCAATTGGCGAATTGCACTAATGTTAATTTATTAAAATGACTTTTTAGGATAAAGGAGTGGATAAGATGATTAGAGATTTAAAAGGGATAAAACCAAGTATTCACAAAGATGCATTTGTAGCTGAGACATCTTCAGTTATAGGGAACGTAACGCTAGAAGAAGGTGTGAGCATTTGGTATAGTGCAGTTCTAAGGGGAGATATTGAAAACATTTATATTGGGAAATATTCAAACATACAAGACAATGCGTCAGTACATACTGAGACGAATATACCAACAAAAGTAGGTGAATATACAGTAGTTGGTCATAATGCCATAGTTCATGGTTGTACTGTTGGAGACAATTGTCTAATAGGAATGGGCGCTATTATATTAAACAATGCAGTAATAGGTGATAATTGCATCATAGGAGCTGGAAGTTTGGTTACGGAAGGAAAGGTAATACCTCCAAATTCACTTGTGCTTGGTTCACCTGGAAAAGTAGTTAGACAAGTCACAGAAGATGAGATTTTAGCCATTAGAAAGAACGCTTTAAGATATTATGAATTATGGAAAAAACATGTATAGAAAATATCTTGTTAAATAAATATTTAATGTTGCAGTTTGTTTATTTGTGCTATATAATCAATTATAAAAAAATTTTTAGATACTAAAGGAGGTTATAATGATTTGAAAACAAAGAAACAAGCTAGAAAACCCCATCTCTGGGAAGCCCTTTTATCATTTGGGTTTTTAATTATTATTATGGGAGTAAGCATTAGTTATTATGAAGCAGACCCACACATTCCAATGCTTTTAGGTACCTTATTTGCAGCATTAATAGCAATGAAGGCTGGATTTAGTTGGAATGAAATAGAAAAGTCAATGTTTGATGGAATTTATCAAGCATTACAAGCAATAGTAATACTTGCAATTATAGGTGTTCTTATTGGTATTTGGTTATTATCGGGAGTAGTTCCTAGTATGATTTATTTTGGACTTGGAATTTTAAAACCAAGTATATTTTTAGTAGCAACAGTCTTAATATGTTCAATTACTTCTCTAGCAACTGGGACAAGCTGGGGTACAGCTGGTACTATTGGTATTGCACTAATGGGTATTGCAAAAGGTCTTTCTATACCAGCACCAATTGCAGCAGGAGCAATTATCTGCGGAGCATATTTTGGCGATAAGATGTCACCACTATCTGATACTACAAACTTAGCACCGGCAGTTTCTGGTACAGATGTTTTTACACATGTAAAAAATATGATTCCAAGTACGCTTGTATCATATGGATTAACATTAGCCATATTTTTGTTTATGGGATTCAAATTTAACAGCTCAATAACAGATGTGTCTGCGATAAATGCTATAAGAGATGGTATATCGGCTTCTTTCAATGTTTCGCCTTTATTACTAATACCTCCATTAGCGGTAATTGTAGCAATTGCATTAAAAGTTCCAGCAATACCTGGAATTACTATAGGAATAATACTTGGTGGATTATTTGGAGTGATCTTCCAAGGTAATGACTTAGGTAGTATTTTATCAGCTTCATACGGTGGTTTTGTATCTGAAACTGGTATTGTAGCAATAGATGAACTATTAACAGCAGGCGGACTTATGGGCATGATGTACTCCATTTCATTGACCATCATAGCTATGATGTTTGGCGGGATCATGGAGAAAACAGGCCAATTGGAAGTAATAGTTCATGCTATTATAAAAAGAATAAAATCAGCCGGTGGTTTAGTTACTGCTACAATAGCAACATGTATATTCAGCAATGCTACTATGCCTGAACAATATATATCTATCGTAATACCAGGAAGGATGTACGCTAATGCATATAGGGAGAAGGGTCTTCATCCCAAGGTGTTATCAAATGCTTTAGAAGGTGCTGGAACATTAACTTCAGCGTTGATACCTTGGAATACATGTGGGGCATTTCTTACTGGTATATTAGGGGTATCAACCTGGGAGTATGCGAGATTTGCATTCTTTAATTATATTACTCCAATCGTTGTAATTGTATTTGCATTTATCAAATTTAATTTGCCAAAAATAGAAGACGACCCTGAAACAGTAATAGGATTGGAATAAGAGTAAATTCACAATTCACAATGCACAGTGCACAATTGAAAAGATATATTAGAAGATAAAATATAGAACAAAATATATATGAGGAGATCCTTCGTGAGCGGTAATTATTCTGCCCATCTTCAGGATGACACAAGCATTGATTATACTGATGCTAAAACAGGTTGTCATTCCGAGCGTAGTCGAGGAATCTCCTCTTTTGGTTTTTGTTTTAAATTATCAACTGTCAATTTTCAATTATTCTTTGTTAATTGTGAATTGTGAATCGTGAATTGTGAATTGTACTTTGGGTATATACTATTTAATGATATAATATTGTAAATAGAAAATATTGATAAATACAGGGGGTAAAGATATGTATAGAGATAAATACAAATATTGGCTTGAAGATGACTATTTTGATGAGAAAACTAAGGAAGAATTAAGAAATATAACTGATGAAAAGGAACTTGAAGATAGGTTTTATCAAGATTTATCATTTGGCACTGCAGGACTTAGAGGGAAAATTGGTGCAGGTACAAATCGTATGAACCAATACACTGTTGCATTAGCAACTCAAGGATTAGCCCAAACCATTAGAAACAAGGGGCAAGAAGCAATGGATAGGGGAGTTGCTATTGCTTATGATGTTAGAAAATATTCTGATGTATTTGCAGAGATTACGGCTAGGGTATTGGCTGGAAATGGAATCAAGGCATATCTTTATGATGGAATTAGGACTACACCTTTGTTATCTTATACAGTAAGAAGATTAAAAACTATCGCAGGTGTAGTGGTTACAGCGAGTCATAACCCTAAAGATTACAATGGATACAAGGTCTATTGGGAAGAAGGCTCCCAAATACTTGATGATATAGCAGAAGAAATTCTTCATGAGATAGATGGAATAGAAAATCTAAGAGAAATCAAACTCATGGAATTAGATGAGGCTATAAACAAAGGCTTGATTCAATATATAGGTAAGGAATTAGATGATGAATATAATCAAAGAATTATTGATATGGCTATAAATGATGATATTGATAAAGATGTAAAAATCGTATATACACCTTTAAATGGTACGGGAAATATTCCTGTAAGAAGAGTACTTAAAGAAAGAGGATTTACAAATATTGTAGTAGTGCCGGAACAAGAAAATCCTGATTCAAATTTTACTACTGTTGGTTATCCAAATCCTGAAGATCCAAGAGCTTTTGAATATTCTGAAAGACTTGGCAAAGAAATAGGTGCTGAAGTACTATTAGCAACTGACCCAGATTGTGATAGACTTGCTATGGCTGTTATAAATCCAGACGGTAACTATACTTATTTAAATGGAAATCAAATAGGTGCATTGCTTATTAACTATATATTATCCACTAGAAGCATAAAAGGGGATTTACCTGAAAACGGTGCAGTAGTAAAGAGTATAGTAACTGGGGACTTGGGCAAGGCAATAGCTAAAAAATATGGTGTAGAAATGTTTGAGACCTTAACAGGGTTTAAAAATATTTGTTCTTTACCAAATAGATGGGACATCACAAAGGAATATAAATTTATATTTGGATATGAAGAGAGTATAGGGTATACCTATGGAAATATTGTTAGAGATAAGGATGCGGTTGTATCTTCAATGTTAGTTGCTGAGATGGCAGGTTATTATAAAAGAAAAGGCAAAACTCTATTAGAAGTTCTAGAAGATGTTTATAAAGAGTATGGTTATTATAGTGAGAAATTAGTCCAATTTGTACTGGAAGGACTAGAGGGACAAAAAAGAATTAGTAGAATGATGGTTGATATAAGAAATAATCCTGTATTGGAAATAGAGGACATGAAATTAGAAAAAACTATTGATTATCTAAAGGATGAAACAGATGCAGGTGTTTCAGATGTTTTAAAATACTATTTAGACGATGGTTCTTGGTATGCAATTAGACCTTCAGGTACAGAGCCTAAAATCAAACTTTACATTTACTCCAAAGCTAAAACTAGAGAAGAATCACAAGAAAAGGTGAATTTAATTGAGAAAGTTGTTAGAAATAGAATGGAATCGGTTGAATAACGGTTACAGCTAACAGTGAAGAACTAAGAGTGAAGAGTGAAGAGTGAAGAACAAAAAAGACAGTAAAAACGCTGTAGGAAATACCGAAGGTGTCATCCTGAAGATACCATAACCAAATTTACAATGAGGAGATTCCTCCACGCTGGTCGGAATGACAAAAAGTGCAGCTGTCATCTCGAGCGTAGTCGAGGGATCTCCGGCTTTAATTCTTAATTATCTTTTCAAATCATTCATTGTCCATTGTCAACTATCAATTGTCAATTATAAATAATAGTGCTATAATACTTAGAGTATCTAAATATTAAGAGAGGTGGATGATATTGGAGGAATGTCATAGTAGTAACAAGGAACATATATCGGAAATCCTTAAAATTGCTGGACCTGTATTTATAGAATTATTATTGGGTACGCTATTCGGAATGGTTGATATGATAATGCTAGGGAATGCGGATGCTTCTACTTCTGCTGCTGCTATTTCATCTGTTGGGATTACTAATCAACTTATGTTTATTGGTCTTTCTCTTGTTCAATCACTTAATGCCGGTGCTACTACAATGATAGCAAGGTATATTGGAGCTAAAAGGGAAGATAGAATAGAGTCTGTGGTCAAGCATATTATAATTTTGACTCAAATATTCTTAGTAGTACCAATATTGCTTTTAGGTTTGGGCATTACTGGAAAAGTTATGAGTTTCTTAGGAGCACATCAGGATACAATTCAAATTGGATCAAATTATTTTAAAGTAGTTACATTGGGTTTTATATTCCAAGCATTTAATTTTTCAATTTTTGCATCTTTAAGAGGAGCTGGAGACACAAAAACCCCAATGAAGATTAATCTTACAGTTAATCTTTTGAATGTCTTTGGAAATGCAATCTTAATTTATGGTTTATTAGGTTTCCCAGCTTTAGGAGTTACAGGTGCAGGGATTTCCACGTCATTGTCCCAAGTTGTTGCTAGTGTATTATTATTAAGATATATATTTAAAAAGGATAGTACTATTCATATTAATTTAAAGAATAAGTTCAAATTTGATAATGATATTATATATAATTTAGTAAAAATAGGTGCACCAGCAGCTATGGAGCAAATAGCTTTTAGAGTTGGGATATTAATATTTGTTAAGATGGTAGCATCATTAGGTACTGTGGCATATGCAACACACCAAATTTGTATCAATATATTAAATTTATCCTTTACACCAGGGCAAGCCTTTGGGATATCAGCTTCAACCTTAGCTGGTAAAAGCCTAGGTGCGAAAGAACCTGATTTAGCAGAAAATTATATTAAAACATGTATGAAAATAGGTGCAGTAATTTCAGCCATTATGGGTATTTCATTTTTCTTCATTGGTGGTCCCTTGGCTAGATTATATTCTAGTGACGCAAATGTAGTAAAAGAAGCAGCTCAAGTTTTAAAGCTGATGGCATTTATTCAGCCTTTCCAAGGTTCTCAATTGATTATTTCAGGGGGGCTTAGGGGAGCAGGAGATACAATCTGGACGTTGGTAGCAACATTTATCGGAGTTTTAGGTATTAGACTTATATTTGCTTATTATTTTGTTATGGTTATCGGAATGGGACTTATGGGAGCGTGGTTGTCTGTTCTTATAGATCAATTTGTGAGATGGGTTGTTATAAGTATAAGATTTAGAACTAATAAGTGGAAATATATAACCATAAGATAAGGGATGGCTTGTGCCATCCCTATTTACATAGTCTTTTTGTCAATTCTTTTGCAGTAGGTGATACTGCCAAACCGCCTAGAGCTGTTTCTCTCAATGATTCTGGTAGGGCTTTTCCTACTTTATACATGGTTTCTACAACTTCGTCAAAAGGTACAAGTGACTTGACACCTGCCATTGCTAAATCAGCAGAAATAAATGCATTTACTACACCTGATGCGTTTCTCAAAGCACATGGGTATTCCACTAGACCGCCAATAGGGTCACACACCAATCCCAAGATATTGATAAGCGCGAAGCTTGCAGCATCTAAAGCTTGCTCAGGGGTTCCGCCAGCCATTTCTACTATGCTACCTGCTGCCATTGCAGCCGCAACTCCACATTCGGCTTGACATCCGCCTTCTGCTCCTGACACAGTAGCATTTTTAGCCACGATTTCTCCAATTCCAGAAGCCGTAAACAATCCATTTACCAGGTCTTCATCAGTCAAATCAAGTTTTTCCTGAGCTGAAAGTATTGCACTAGGTAGTATACCCGAAGCACCAGCAGTTGGTGCAGCTACGATTCTACCCATTGAAGCATTCACCTCGGAAGTAGACAGCGCCCTGGCCATAGCAGAATTTATAAATATTCCGCTTAAGGTTTTATTTTTTTTCCTATAGTCTTCAACCTTTTTTGAATCTCCACCAGTCATACCTGATACCGAAATGATTTCTTTGTTTAAAGCTGCGGTGGCAGATTCTTTCATAACATCAAGGGCATGTTTCATTTTTTCTCGTATATCATCTATTTTAAGATTGGAGGAATTTTGTTCCTTTTCCAATACTATTTCATATATTTTCTTATTCTTCTCATTGCATAAACTTAATAATTCGACTCCTTTGTTAAACACTATTTCAACTCCTTACGGGATTTATGAAACGAGCATATGATATTTCACTTAAACTTGAAATCTCATCAATTATTTTCTTTGGTAATTCTGTATCCGTTTCACATATCATAGTTGCGATATTCTTGTCTCTTGTAACTTTCATAGTTGCTATATTCAATTCATTGTTAGATAAAATTGAGCTAATCTTACTTATGATTCCTTTTCTATCGTTGTATTTAAGAATCATTGTAGGCAAATCTCCTGTAAATTCAACCAAATCTCCATTTATATCAGTGATTATAATATTACCCCCACCAATAGAAGAGCCAATAACATAAAAATCATCTTTGTTTTTATATTTAAACAATATTTTAACTGTATTAGGATGTTGGTATCCTAAGTCTGTTTCAATAAATTCTATATTAATATTTTTATTTTTAGCTATATTTAGTGAATCTCTAATTCTTTCATCTGAAGGTTCAAATCCAAGAACTCCAGCTACCAATGCTTTATCAGTGCCATGTCCTTTATATGTTTTTGCAAATGATCCATGTAGATAAAATTCTACTTTATAAAAGTTATCACCTGATATATCCTTAGCTATTTTAGCAAGTCTCGCAGCCCCAGCTGTATGTGAACTGGAAGGGCCAATCATTATAGGTCCGAGGATATCAAATGTACTAAAATCTTTCATTAATTTTTTTCCTCCTAATTCATGATATAAGTATTATATATCTTTGTTAAAAAGATTGCAAATGAGTTTAATGACTCCCATTATTATGCAAATAAGTGTATAATATAGTTAGTAGGGGATGGTTTTTATGCCATCCGAAAAGGAGGCGAATGATTTGATTTTAACTATAGACTTGAACCCAATCTTAAAAAGAAAATATTTCTTAGGAAGTACTAAATTGGAATTAAATAATAAGTCGAATGACCTAATTATTGGGCCAGGGGGAGAGGGAATTGAGCTTGCTTATCTTCTACATGGATTAAACGAGGAAGTTTTTCTTAGTGGATTTTTAGGTGGTATCAATGGAGAATATATTAAACATAGTTTAAATGAAATTGGTATTTCAAATGATTACCTTAATATTAAAGATGAGACTACTGATTCTATTATTCTATCTTTAAACAATGGTGAAATCAATATCAAAGGAAAAGAGCCTCGTATCACAAGAGAAGAGATTGTAGGGTTTTATGAATTGTTTAATAGAAATATTTTTAATGCGAATATTTTATGCTGTATCGGAGATTTGCAAAGCAATATTCCAAAAGAAATATTCAACTATTTTATCTCTTTTGGTAATAGGTACGGAAAGAAGGCGTTGCTAAGAGCAAGGGGAGAGGAGCTTAATATTGCAATTGAAGCCGCACCTTACCTTGTTTTAATCAATCGAGATGATTTAGAATACCTAACAAAGCTTAAGCTTGATTATGAATATGAAATAATTAAGGCGGGACAGTTTATTCTGGATAAAGGGGTAAGTATAGTTGCTATTGATATGGGTAAAAAAGGTAGTATTGCCTTGACAAAAGATCATATCTATCGTATTGATATAGAAAAACTAGCATTGAAGGATGTAAGTATAAATTATGGATATATGCTTGGAGGGTATGCGTTAGCCTTATCTAGAAAATATGATTTTGAAATGATGTTTAAACTAGGACAAGCATGTGGAATAGTAAATAGCTTTAGAGATCGTGATACATTTGATATGAGTGATATAAAACGGATAATGAATGATATAGAAATAAATATATTTAACTACTAATTCACAATTCACAATGCACAAATCACAATAAAAAGGCGTAAGACGTAGCACTTGTGGGCCTTTAAAAACGGAGATCCCTCCACGTTAGTCGGGATGACCACACCGAAGGTGTCATTTCGACCGTAGTGGAGAAATCTCCTCTTTTAGATATAAGGAGGGATTACTTATGATAAAATTTGTTCACACAGGGGATATTCATTTAGGTTTGCAATTCAATAAGGTATCCTTTCATAGAGAAAAGGCAGAAATGC
>JAPXKQ010000043.1:0-19422 GCA_033809995.1 Tissierellaceae bacterium | reverse complement strand
GCATTCTCAAGGGACAACCTAGACTCAGGATCAATTGTTAACCCAACATTTGAATCAGAAAAAATGCCAGATGGTGGAGACTATATCTCTGACTGGCCATATCTAAATGGACTATTAAACGCAGCAGGATGCGACTTAATAGCTATTCAGCAAAACTACTCAATGGGTGAAGCAGTTCATACAGGTGTAACTATGATTGCCGATGGAACTGAAGAGGCTGACAGAAGACTTGCAATGGCATTGACTGTAGACTCAGGAATAGGAGTAGTGCGTCATGCTCAAGCAGGTTATCAGGCTGCTAAAGATGTAGCTAATGGAAAGGGTAAATATACTACAGATTCCATTAAAATACCATTATGGTGGAGACCAGCCAAAGAAGTAACATTTGGACCAGAAGGAATGTATAGATAATAGACAATTGATATTCGCTATAAGGGAATCACCTATTTAGGGATTCCCTTATGTGAATATTAAAGTAGACTCCAAGCAACGAGAGAATAGTATAATAGAACATCTTAGGAGGGTTAAAATGGAAAAGGTTATTTATATTAACGGTAATGACTTGACAATTGAGGATGTTGTACAAGTAGCCAGATTTGGTGCAAAGGTTGCCATATCAGATGAGGCAATACCTAAAATATTAAAATCAAGAGATTATATAGATAAATGTATTAGCGAAGGGCAAATAATATATGGTATCAATACTGGATTTGGTAAGTTTAGTGATGTTGCAATAAGTGATAATCAATTAGAAGAATTGCAAAGAAATTTAATCTATTCTGATGCAGTAGGTATTGGTAGACCATTTGACACTGAAGTAGTTAGAGCAATAATGTTATTAAGGGCAAATGCTATTTCCAAAGGTTTCTCAGGTGTTTTTGTAGAAACTGTTCAAGTATTAGTAGATATGTTAAATAAAGGCGTTCATCCAATAATTAGAGAAAAAGGCTCTGTAGGTTCAAGTGGCGACTTATGTCCATTAGCCCATATGGTATTGGTTATGATAGGAGAAGGAGAGGCTGAATACCAAGGCAAACGTATGAGTGGTAAAGAAGCTATGGAATTAGCAGGAATTACCCCTGTAGTGTTAAAAGCAAAAGAAGGATTGGCATTAATAAATGGTACCCAAGCAATGATGGGAGTATCAGTATTGGCTGTTCATGATGCAGAAGTACTTATGAAGTCGGCAGATATAGTATCAATGCTTACAGTTGAATCATTAGAAGGAATTACTGATCCATATGATGAGAGAATTCATCTGGCTAGACCACATAAAGGTCAAATTAATGTGGCTAAAAACTTATTAAGAATAGGTGCAAATAGTAAATTAACTACTCACCAGGGAGAAAAAAGAGTGCAAGATGCTTATACACTAAGATGTATTCCACAAATCCATGGTGGGAGTAGACCAGCTATAGAGTATGTAAAAGGTGTCATAGAAACTGAAATAAATTCGGCAACAGATAACCCATTAATATTTCCTGACGGAGATAATCCAGCAGTATTCTCAGGGGGAAACTTCCATGGTCAACCTGTAGCAATAGCAATGGATACATTGGGAATAGCAATAGCTGAGTATGCAAATGTTTCAGAAAGAAGAATAGAAAGATTAGTAAATCCTACATTAAGTGGATTACCAGGTTTCCTTGTAAAAGAGGGAGGATTAAACTGTGGTTTTATGGTGCCACAATATGCAGCAGCAGCTGTAGTATCTGAAAACAAAGTATTAGCTCATCCTGCAAGTGTTGACTCTATACCAACCTCAGCAAATCAAGAAGACCACGTAAGTATGGGTACAATAGCAGCAAGAAAGGCAAGAGAAATAATCAAGCATACACAATATGTATTAGGTATTGAACTTATATGTGCAGCTCAAGCAGTAGACTTTAAAGATAGTAGTCTATTGGGAGATGGTTCATCAGAAGCTTATAAGGCATTAAGAAATAAAGTTACATTTATGGAATCGGATAGAGTTATCTATCCTGATATGGATAAAGCGGCTGAATTAATAGCATCTGGAGAATTATTAAAAGTTGTAGAAGATAAAATTGGTGAATTAGCATAGAAAATAGAGTATAAAAATTATACACTATGTAAAATTTTATACGGTTTGAAGAGCATTTAATTTAAGAAAGATGTATAAAATTTATACATTAATCTATTGCTAAAGAATATTAGAATTGCTAGGATGTCCAACTTTACAGAAAAAAGTAAGTTGGCACAAAAATTGCATCAATAAATTACTATAATTAATTATTTTAGGGTGTCATCTATGGATCCTATGGTGTCATCCTTTAAATAAATATGGTAGTGCAAGCGATTTACTCAATACCAAAAGGAGATGAAAAGATGTTAACAAACCCTGTAATTATATCTGTTATAGTAATGTCAGTATTATGTTTGTCAAAATTACACGTTTTATTATCATTGCTAATTGCCGCTTTAGTGGCAGGTTTAACTAGCGGAATGGGTTTAACAGAAATTATGAGCATTTTAGTTGGAGGAATGAGTGGAAATGCTAATACTGCACTTAGCTATATATTATTAGGTGCATTAGCAGCGGCTATGGAGATGACAGGTGCAGCAGAAGTTCTTTCAATCAAAATTAGTAGATTAACAAAAGGTAATAAATTTGTTTTAGCTGGACTAATTGTTCTAGTTTCAATGGCTTCGGGAACAATAGTACCTGTTCATATTGCTTTTATTCCTATTCTTATTCCACCGTTACTATCAGCAATGAATAGAATGAAAATGGATAGAAGAATGGCAGCAGTAGCTTTTGGATTTGGTCTTAAAGCACCATATATTACTATTCCAATTGCATATGGGGCAATATTCCATGGAATAATTAGAGATTCTATGGCAGCAGCTGGATTAGAAGTTCCTTTAAGTTTGATTTGGAAGACTAACTGGATGGCTGGATTAACAATGGTAGTTGGACTTATTATCGGTCTTATAGTTTATAGCAAACCAAGAGAGTATAAAATGGATGAAGAAGAAATTATTGTTGAAGGAAGTTCAGGAGGAACTGTTACAGATGTAAAACTAGAATCAGCCCATATATTCTCAATAATTGCTGGAGTTGCAGCATTAGTAGTACAGTTAATAACTGACTCTTTACCACTTGGAGCACTAATTGGTCTTATTATTATGATAGTTTCAAGATCCATAAAGTGGAACCAAATAGAAGAAATGCTCAATGGTGGAGTTAAAATGATGGGATTGATAGCATTTGTAATGTTAGTAGCAGCAGGGTATGCTGAAGTAATTAATGCAACAGGTGCTGTTCCAAGTCTAGTTGATGCAGCAATGGGTGCATTAGGTGGTAGCAAACTAGCAGGTGCAACAATAATGATTTTACTAGGATTGTTAATTACTATGGGTATAGGTACCTCCTTTGGAACCGTTCCTGTAATAGCAGCAATATATGTCCCATTAGCACAAAGACTTGGTTTTTCACCAGCAGCTATAGTATTTATGATTTCAGTTGCTGCCGCTTTAGGAGATGCAGGATCACCAGCATCAGATACTACTTTAGGACCTACATCTGGACTTAATGCTGATGGTCAACATGACCATATCTGGGATACTTGTATACCACAATTTATTTGTTACGATATACCTTTATTGATTATTGGCATTGTATGGCCATTAATATTGGGTTAATAAGATAATTTTAATAGCTAACGAAGAGGAAATGCTAGTTAGTATTTCCTCTTTAAAATATAATAAGAAGTATTTTGGAGATGGTGTAGTGTGAGTAAGTTAAAGGCAGATTTAGTTATTAAGGATTGTTCTGAAATTTTAACATGTAAAGAAAACAGTAAAGATTTAGTGGGACTTGAGTTAGATAAATGGATTGCAATAGCTAATGAAACTATTATAGCCATAGGAAGTAGAGAAGAAATAGATTACATCGTGGACTATAATGATGCGACAATAATTGATGGAAATGGGAAAGTAGTTTTACCAGGATTTGTTGATTCTCATACACATTTGGTCTTTGGTGGCTCCAGGGTAGATGAATATATAGCAAATTTAACTATCGATGATAAAGAAAAAATAAAGGCAATGGGTATTAAAACAGGAATCTATGCTTCGATAGATATGACTAAAGAAATAGAAGAAACCTTATTATTTGAAGAGTCTCTTGGTAAATTAAATAAAATGTTAGAGACTGGTACAACCACTGTGGAAATAAAAAGTGGTTATGGGTTAGATTTAGATACTGAACTAAAGCAATTAAGGGTAATCAATAAACTTGATAAAAATTCGTGTGTTGATGTTAATTCAACATTTTTGGGGGCACATGGTTGGCCATTAAATCAAACTAAAGGCGATTATATAGAATTTTTAATCAAGGAGTCCATTCCATTTGTTGGAGAAAATAAGTTAGCAACTGCTTGCGATATATGGGTTGATGATGGTTATTATACTGCAAAGGAAGCAGAAAGAATTTTAAAAACTGCTAGGGATTATGGTATGGACCCAAAGATGCATACTGATTGCTACTCCTATATAGGAGGCTCAGATTTAGTAGTTGAGATGGGGATGCTATCTGGAGATCATCTTAATTATATACCTTTAGAATCCATAAAAAAAATGGCAAAGGCTAAAATACCAGGAGTATTACTTCCAGGAACAGATTTCTCTGTTAATCATCCAAAACCATTTAATCCTAGGCCAATGATAGAAGAAGGAATGATAATAGCATTAGCTACAAACTTAAATCCAGGGAACTGGGTAGAATCAATGCAATTTATAATAGCTTTAGCTTGTAGGAAACATAGGATGTCACCTGAGGAAGCTATAAGAGCTGCTACCTTTGGCGGTGCTTATGCGCTAGGTTTAGATAAAGATAGAGGTTCCCTTGAAGTTGGTAAATTAGCTGATATTCAAATTTGGGACACTGATTATTATGGAAATGTCGCATATAAACTAGGCGGAAATTTGGTAGAAAAGGTTATTAAACGTGGAAAAATTGTAGTTGATAGATAATGCAATTTATGGGGGGATTTACAGTGAGTAAAAATATTGAAAAGTGTAAAGAAATTGTATCAAATGATGAAAATGTCATATCGAAGTCCTCCAGAGCATCATACTTTCCTCTTGTTATGAAAAAGGGGAAAGGTGCACTTATTGAAGATATGGATGGTAATCAATATATAGATATGTTTAGTAGTTCAGCAGTATTAAATACAGGGCATGCTCATCCAATTATAGTACAGGCAATAAAGGACCAAATTGAAAATTATATTCATTTTTCTACTGATTATATGTACGCTTTGCCTCAAGTTAAATTAGCGGAAAAACTAGTAGAAATAACTCCTGGAAAATTTAAAAAGAAAGTTTGTTTTGGGCTATCTGGCTCTGATGCAGTTGATGGCGCAATAAAACTTGCAAGGTCTTATACTGGAAGACCTAAGATAATATCCTTCACTGGTTCATATCATGGTTCAACTTATGGTGCGATTTCAGTGAGTGCTATAAGTTTAAACATGAAAAGAAAAATTGGTCCTTTATTACCTGAAATTTTTCATCTTCCTTATCCAAATTGTTTTAGATGTGAATTTGGACAGGAAGTTAGCTCTTGTAAAAGAGAATGTTTCAAATTCTTTATTAATGCATTTGAAACATATATACCCCCTGAAGAAGTGGCTGGTATAATTATTGAACCTATAGCAGGAGACTTAGGATTTATAGAACCACCAATAGATTATATGCAAAATCTTTATGATTTCTGTAAGAAACATGGAATATTGTTTATGGTGGATGAAATACAACAAGGTTTTGGTAGAACTGGAAGGTGGTTTTCCATTGAACATTTTAACATTGAACCAGATATATTGATTATGGGAAAATCAATTGCATCAGGACTACCTCTTAGTGCAATAGTAGCTAGAGCAGAAATAATAGACTCATTAGAAATGCCAGCTCATTTATTTACAGTTCAAGGCAATTCTACTTGCTCAGTAGCTGCTATAGCAACAATTGAAGTAATAAAGAAAGAGAAATTGATTGAAAATGCTAATATTATTGGCGATTATATTCAAAAAAGGTTCAATTCTATGAAAGATAAGTACTCTGTTATTGGAGATGTAAGGGGGAGAGGTTTATCTATTGGTGTAGAATTACTTTTAGACAAAGAAACTAAGGAAAAAGACAAAGTAGGAACTATAAAAATTTGCTATAGATGCTGGCAAAAAGGAGTAGTTTTAATCTTTTTAGCTGAGAATACCTTAAGGGTACAACCCCCATTGGTGATTTCAATGGAAGAGGCAGAAAAAGCACTTGATATTATTGAAGAAACAATTGAAGAATATGTAAATGGTGAAATTGACGATGAAGCTTTGGAAGTTGTACAGGGCTGGTAAAAACATTTTGTCATTAAGCGAAGCATAGGGATTACTAATTAATGTCTTTAATTTTTCCTCCAAAACATATATAATAGTGTAAAGCATAAAATATTTCAAATAGTCTATATTTTTAATAAATATTTTACGTGACTATAATATTAGGAGGGTTTTATATATGAAGATATCAGAAAGAATACTCAATATGGAAGAATCACCTATAAGAAAATTGACCCCTTATGCAGAAGCCGCCAAGAAGGCTGGAAAGAAAGTATATGCTTTAAATATTGGACAACCAGATATTGAAGCTCCTCAAGAATTCTATGAAGCAATTAGAAACTTTGAAGGTGTATTACCTTATGCCAATTCAGCTGGTTACGTAGAATTAATTGAAAGCTTCATAGAATATTACAAAAGAAAAAATATAGAATTCAAAAAAGAAGATATTATAGTCACAATTGGTGCCACAGAAGCCTTGTCGATGGCTATGCTTGTCACATGTGATGTTGGCGATGAACTACTAGTTCCAGAGCCTTTATATGCAAGTTACAATTTATTAGCTAGTCAAAATAGTATAAAAATTGTACCTATTCGTACCCAAGTGGAAAATGGGTTTAGTCTTCCTAGTGAAGAGGAAATAGTAAAATTAATTACTGATAAAACAAGAGCTATTCTAATTTCAAATCCATGCAATCCAACAGGTAGAGTATATACAAAAGAAGAAGTCTATATGGTTTCCAAAATAGCAAAAGAGCATGATTTGTTTATATTTGCAGATGAAGTATATAGAGAATTTATATATGATGATGTAGAGCTAGTGAGTTTTGCCCATATAGAAGATATAAGAGATCGAGTTTTACTTATTGATAGTACCTCTAAACGATTTAGTGTTTGTGGTGCAAGAATTGGGTCTATAGCTTCAAAAAACAAAGATATCATGAAACAAATCCTAAAATTAGCACAAGCAAGACTTAGTGCACCTTTATTAGAGCAAATTGGTGCTACAAGTTTTTCAAGAGTTCCAGAGGAATATATCATAGAATCTCAAATTGAATATGGTAAAAGAAGAGATATAGTTTATGATGCCTTAACTAAGATGGATGGGGTAGTATGCCAGAAACCTCAGGGTGCATTTTATATGATAGTTAAACTTCCAGTTGATAATGCTGAAGAATTTATTATTTGGCTATTAAGCGAATTTAGTATAGATAATGAAACTGTATTTGTTGCACCTGCAGCTGGTTTCTATGGGACTAAGGGATTAGGATTAGATGAAGTTAGAATATCATATTGTATTAATCAGGAATCCCTAATTAAAGCTATGAACATTTTAGAAGAAGGATTAAAGGAGTATAATAAAATTCATAAACTATCAGGTGTAGAGGCATAATTGAATTAAACAGGGAGGTTACAAATGAAAAGTTTATTAGCAGAAGTAAATATAAGTGAAGGCACAAATCTTGACTTAGTAAATGAAGTTAAAGAAGCACTACTTGAGGGTGCTGATGTAACATTGGTAGATTTAAATTCAAATAAAGATCATAATAGAAGTGTTTTTACTTATATAGGTGAACCAAGGGCTGTATTGGAAGGGACAAAGAGATTAGTTAAAAAAGCTATTGAATTAATTGATATGACAAAACATCAAGGTAGCCATCCTAGAATGGGTGCAGTAGATGTTGTACCATTCATTCCAGCAAGAAACTGTACAACAGAAGAAGCTGTAGAGATATCTAAGGAATTTGGGAAATACTTAGGAAGCTTAGGTGTTCCAGTGTACTTCTATGAGGATGCTGCTACAAGACCAGAAAGAAAATCACTTGTTGATATAAGAAAAGGACAATATGAAGCCCTACCTGAAAAGATGAAAGATGAAGCTTGGAGACCAGATGAAGGTCCTTTCGAATTCAATGCTAAATCTGGTGCAACTGTAACAGGAGCTAGATTTCCTTTGGTCGCTTTCAATGTAAACTTAGATACTCAAGATATAAACATTGCTAAAAAAATCGTTAAAGCTATTAGATCTAAAACAGGTGGATTCCTAGCTGTTAGGGCAATAGCCTTAGAAATCCCAGAAAAAAAACAAGTTCAAGTATCAATGAACCTTGTAAATTATGAACAAACTCCAATCCATAGAGTTTATGAAACAATAAAAATGGAATTAAAGAGATACAATGTAAACATTGCAAGTACAGAATTAGTAGGACCAGTTCCATTACAAGCTATAGATGAAGTATTAAGATATTATCTAAGGGTAAATGACGAATTCTCAATAGACCAAATATATTAAAAATTATACTATAAAATAACTCACTGTTTTTATGTGGGTTATTTCTTTTTTTCCTTGACTTATAAGTTTTATTTTGTTACATTAGTAAGAAAAGTTTCTATCAAATGCAACTATATAATAACTTTTCTTAGAACTCATAAACGGAAAGTTCAGCTTTAAAAAGGACAAGAAATAGAATTTTCCTATTCGTTATAGGAAAATATTATTTCGATATAATAATACTATATTAATTGTTTGTAAATAATAATAACTAAGGAGGAGTTGTTTTGGAATTTGTTGGTGACGGTTTAACCTTTGATGATGTGCTTTTATTACCTGGTAAATCTGAAGTTTTACCACGAGAAACAAATACACAAACTTATTTAACTAAAAACATTAAACTTAACATACCAATGATGAGTGCTGGTATGGATACTGTAACAGAATCAAGAATGGCTATCGCAATGGCAAGAGAGGGCGGCATTGGAATAATACACAAAAATATGTCGATTAAGAAACAGGCTCTTGAGGTAGATAGGGTTAAAAGATCTGAACATGGTATTATTACTGATCCATTTTATTTATCACCAGAAAATACGGTTTCAGATGCATTAGAATTGATGGAAAGATATAGAATATCGGGTGTACCAATAACAGATGAAGTTGGAAAACTTGTTGGAATCATAACAAATAGAGATATTAGATTTGAAAAAGAAATTACAAGAAAAATTAGTGAAGTAATGACTAAAGAAAACCTTGTGACTGCAAAATATGAGATTTCCATGGATGATGCTTTGGAAACAATGAAGAAATATAAAATTGAAAAGCTTCCATTAGTAGATGATAATTTTCATTTATCTGGTCTAATTACAATTAAGGATATAGAAAAATCAATACAATATCCTAATTCAGCAAAGGATAGTAATGGAAGACTTCTTGCAGGTGCGGCTGTTGGTGTTACAGGAGATATGATGGAAAGGGTAGATGCATTAGTAAATGCAAAGGTTGATGTAATAGTTGTAGATACAGCCCATGGACATTCTAAGGGAGTACTTGATGCTGTAAAAAGAATTAAAATTGAATATCCAAACTTGAATCTAATTGCGGGTAATGTAGCTACGGCTGAGGCTACTGTGGATTTAATAAAGGCTGGTGTTGATGCTGTTAAGGTAGGAATAGGACCAGGCTCTATTTGTACCACTAGAGTTGTAACTGGTATAGGTGTCCCACAAATTACTGCTATTGTGAATTGTGCTAAGGCTGCTAAGGAATACGAAATTCCTATAATCGCAGATGGTGGCATCAAATATTCCGGAGATATTACAAAAGCAATAGCTGCAGGTGCAAATGTAGTTATGATAGGGTCACTTTTTGCTGGATCAGATGAGAGCCCAGGAGAAGAAGTATTATACGAAGGAAGAAGATACAAGGAATATAGAGGAATGGGTTCATTAGGTGCAATGGATGCTGGTAGTAAGGATAGATATTTCCAAGAAGGTCAAAAGAAGTATGTACCTGAGGGAGTAGAAGGTAGAGTTCATTATAGAGGACCATTGGGAGAAATTGTTTATCAATTAATGGGCGGATTAAAATCTGGAATGGGTTATGTTGGAGCTAAGAACATTGTTGATTTGCAAGACAAAGCAAGATTTATAAAGATAACTTCAGCTTCTTTAATAGAAAACCATCCTCATGATATACAAATAACAAAAGAAGCACCAAACTATTCAAGAGGGTAGGTCATTGGGAACTGTTCCCAATGACTTAGTGAATAACTAAGAGTGAAGAGTGAATAACGAATTCAATTGACAACTGACAGTGGACAGTTGACAATTATACTATGTAAGGAGCTTTGTTCTCCTAAGACAGTATAATCAATGCTGGTGTCATCCTGAGATGGACAGAATAATCTCTGCCTTCGAAGGATCTCCTCTTTTGATTCTCAATTTGTTTTCAATTGTGAACTGTGAATTGTGAATTGTTTTGTATTGTGAACTGTAAATTGATTATGGAGGTGAATTATGCAAGATTTTATAAATAAAAGTATAGAAGAAATAAAAGATAAAGTGGGAAACAAAAAAGCCCTTTGTGCATTATCTGGAGGTGTTGATTCTTCTGTAGCTGCAGTTTTAGTCCATAAAGCTATTGGTGATAATCTTACATGTGTTTTCGTAGACCACGGTTTACTTAGAAAAAATGAAAGACATGAAGTAGAAAGTGTATTTAGGGATGAATTCCATATGAACTTAATAGTAGTTGATGCTGAAGAAAGGTTTTTGGAAAAGTTAAAAGGTGTTACAGATCCAGAACAAAAGAGAAAAGTAATCGGTGAAGAATTTATTAGGGTTTTTGAGGAAGAACAAGGCAAATTAACTGATATTGAATTTTTAGTTCAGGGAACAATTTATCCAGATATAGTAGAAAGTGTAAATAAAGAAGGCAAATTGGCAGTCAAATCCCATCATAACGTAGGAGGTCTACCCGAAGATGTGAACTTTGAACTAATAGAGCCACTTAAAACGCTATATAAGGAAGAAGTTAGGGAGGTAGGTCGATTACTAGGAATTTCGGAAGAGTTAGTAAGTAGACAACCATTCCCAGGTCCAGGATTAGGTGTAAGGTGCTTGGGAGAATTAACTAAGGATAAATTAGACATCCTTAGAGATGCAGATTATATTTATAGGGACGAAATCAAAAAGGCAGGTTTAGATAAAGAAATCTGGCAGTACTTTGCAGTATTACCAAACATCCAATCAGTAGGGGTTATAGATGGTAAAAGGACATATTGTCATACTATCGGACTAAGAGCAATAACCACTAAAGATGCTATGAAAGCTAAGTGGTATCCAATACCATTGGAGTTATTAGAGAAAATCTCAACAAGAATTACAGATGAAGTAAAACAAGTAAATAGAGTGGTATATGACATAACAAATAAACCACCAGCTACCATTGAGTGGGAGTAGGTAGGATATAGTATTTTCAATGATTGCAGGTTTTGAATTGTAGGTAAATAAGATTAGGTGGTAGAGAAGGCTTTAAAAAATCATATAAAATTACCTGAATAATTGGCAGATTAATTGGCAAGAATTATGAAATAGCATATAATGTAATTACAAAGATAAGCATAGTTTTTAGCAAGAGACATATACTATGCTTGTAACTAATGTTACACTACTATGGTATTCCATAGTGCCTGGGCTGGCAGGTTAATAATCTGATAGATAAGTCACATGAATAGGGTGACAGGTTGGCAGGCAACGAAAAAACCTGATAGATAGGTTGCACGAATGGGGCAACAGGTAGGCAGACTACGAAAAAATCAGCCACTAAAGGGAAGTAGGTAACGCTGCGGTGTTATCACTTCCCTTTTAAGTTTTAAAGGGGGCTATAGACAAAAGTCATCAATTAATGGCAGTATATATGAAATCAAAAGAAGATGAAAAATATAATAGATTATGTTATGTAGCTAAACCATTAGACCCTGAGCGAGTAAGATGGAATAAAGAAATAGAAAGTAAAATAACAGATAAAGAAAATTTAAAAATAGAATGTAACCAGTTAATTAATAAACCAAAAGAAGATAAGCAACACAAAAAGAAAAGGAAACCTAAAAAAGCTACTATATAAAGAATGACTCTTTACACAATAAGTAGGGTTATTTTTTTATGTGGAGATTACCTAAATAATTCTAAAAATATTCATAAAAAAATGCAAGAAAACCCTTGAGTTTACTGGAGTTGAATGCTATGATGGTCACATCCCACTTAGGGAGCCACCTAGGTGGTCAAAAATCGAATAGTCACTCCCTGTACAAGGGAACCTACAAACAATTTAATAAGTAGATACAACCATTGAAAACTAGACATCCTAAGAGAAGCCGATTACATCTATAGAGATGAAATCAAAAAGGCAGGTCTGGATAAAGAAATCTGGCAATACTTTGCAGTATTACCCAATATTCAGTTGTCAAATCAACATAGTGATGAGAAAAGTGTTAAAAAGATGGAGTAGAACTATAGAATATATCCCATGGTAAAATTGATAGGTCTTATCATGGGGTCTTTTTATGTGGATAAGCTAGGAAATATATGGTATAATTAAAAACATAAAATAAATATGTATATACATATTAAAAGTATTGATATATTAATTGAAAATAATATTAAGTGGAGGTTAATAATGGGGTTTAGTTATAATAAACTATGGAAATTGCTAATTGATAATGACATGAAAAAAACAGATTTAAAAGAAGCAATATCAACTACTCCTTCTACAATGTCCAGACTTAGTAAAAATGAGCATGTAAGCATGGATATTTTAGGGAGGATATGCGAGTATTTCAACTGTGACATAGGTGATATAGTTGAATATATTCATAAAGATTAATTATTTAAGGAAAATTTCAAGAAAATAAAGTTATTAAATTTTTATATAAAAATTGGGGGTAGCTATGATTACATCAGAAGAAATTAAAAGACGTTTGTGGGATGGGGCTAATGAATTACGAGGTTCAATGGATGCAAGTCGATATAAAGATTATATGCTAGGCTTAATGTTTTATAAATTTTTAAGCGATAAAACTTTAGATGCATTTAAAACATCAGCAGGCATTAAGAATATAAAAGAAGAAGAATTGGTAAAAGAATATAAAAATTATAGGGAAAAATATGGTGAAACTGTATATACGACTATTCAAAAGGTATTAGGATATTATGTTGCACCAGAATACTTGTATCAAACTTGGATAAGTGACATTAATTCAGGAGATTTTGAAGTGCAGAAAGTTACTGACAGTTTGCACAATTTTGAGCGTTCCATATCGATAGAAGGTGGTTCAGATGATTTCAAAGGTTTGTTTTCAAGTTCTACAATTGACTTAACGGATACAGCACTAGGAAGCAATCTAAATGAACGTAGTAAAAATATACAAGCATTAATCATGCTCTTTTCAGATCTAAATATGGTTGCCCTTCAAAAAGGAGATATCTTAGGGGATGCATATGAATACTTAATAGGACAATTTGCAATGGAATCTGGGAAGAAGGCTGGAGAATTCTACACACCACATCAGGTAAGTGAAGTTATGGCACAGATTGTTGCCAAATCGTCTAAAATTGAGTCAATTTATGACCCAACAGTAGGATCTGGCTCCTTATTATTAACTGTAGGTAAGCATTTAGACTCTGATGGGCAGAAAAATCTTAATTATTATGGGCAAGAAAAAAATACTGCCACTTATAATTTAACTCGTATGAACTTACTACTACATGGAGTTAGACCAGAAAAAATGACTATAAGAAATGGAGATACACTTTCTTATGACTGGCCTGAAGATCCTGAAAGACCAAATGAGGGGGTTCAATTTGATGCAGTAGTTATGAATCCACCTTATTCTGTAAAGAATTGGAATCGAACAGGATTAAAGGTAAGTGATCCACGATTTGAGATTGCAGGAGTACTACCACCTGATTCAAAAGGTGATTTTGCTTTTCTTTTACATGGGCTATTTCATCTTAGACAAAGTGGAACTATGGCTATTGTATTACCACATGGAGTATTGTTTCGCAGTGGAGCAGAGGGCGAAATTAGGAAGAGATTAATTGATAAAAATTATATTGATACTATTATAGGGCTGCCAAGCAACCTATTTACCAATACTGGGATACCTGTAGTAGTACTTATATTAAAGAAAAATAGAAAATTAGATGAGCCAGTACTTGTTATTGATGCATCTAAGGAATTTATAAAGATAGGTAAACAAAATGTATTACAAGAAAAGCATATTGCTAAAATTGTAGATACTTTTGTGGGAAAAAATAGTGAAGAGGGATATAGTTCATTAGTATATCGTGAAGATATCTTAGAAAATGATTATAATATGAATATTCCAAGATATGTTATGGCTAAAGATGAAGAAATTAGCCATGATGTTGACGCTCATTTATTGGGTGGAATACCTGAAAAAGACATTCAAAATTTAAAAATACTTAATACTATTGTACCAGATACTTTGACCAATTCTTTACAACCCCTACGCACAGGATATGTTGAACTTACTAAGGAAATTAGTGAATTGACAGATGAAATAATGAAAAGTGATCAGGTAAGTATTAAATCTGAAGAGATGAAGAGAAGAATAAATGAGTATATAGATAAGTATTGGGGCATTTTAATAAAGGTGGACAAGCAATCAAATATTAAAGGAATTATGGAAGATATGTTATTAGAGATTAAGGAAATTTTATCTTCTTTTGAATTTATAAATATCTATGATGGATATCAAAATATTGCTGAGATCTGGAAAAATGCCTTGACAAAAGACTTAGAACTTATATCCCTTAGTGATTTTTATACTGTAGCACGTACAAGAGAACCTAATATGATTGTTAAAGGTTCAGGTAATAACAGAAGGGAAGAACAGGATGGTTGGATAAGTAGTATTATTCCAAATAATATTATTATTAAACAATTATTTAGTTTGGAAGCATCAAATATTGAAAGACTAAAACAAGAAGTATCAGAAATTGAAATGGAACTGGAAGAACTAGTTGAAGCTGCAAAAGTTGAAGGTTCTGAGGAAAATGAAATATTATATGAATGTCTTACAAAGAACAATGGGGGTGAGCCAGGAAATTCTTTTGCTAGCAAAGCCATTAAAGATGAACTTATAGAATATAACAAAGATACAGATGAATATAAATTATTAAAAAATGTAGAAAGACTAATGTCTAATAGATCAAAAATTAGTAAAGAAATACGAGAGAAGGAAAAAGAACTTAAAGAATTGGTAGAGGAACGTATTTTAATATTAACGGAGGAAGAAATAGATTCTTTAGTTTTTGAAAAATGGTTTGGTAACCTGATGGAAGAAATGATTAATCTAATTGAAAAACCAATAAAAAATGAATTGGAAATATTAAAATTATTAGATGATAGATACAAATCTACTTTAAATGATTTAGATGAGGAATATAGTGAACTGGAAGTTAGTTTTCTAAGTTTATTATCTGAGTTGGTGATAATATGAAAAAAGACAAATTAATACCTAAGAGACGTTTTAAAGAGTTTAAAAATGATGAAGCTTGGGAACAGCGTAAGCTGGGAGAGGTTGCACAAATTACCATGGGTCAATCACCGAATTCTAAAAACTATACAGATAATCCTAATGACCATATTCTTGTACAAGGTAACGCAGATATGAAAAATGGGCGAGTTTTACCTCGTGTTTGGACTACACAGGTTACAAAACAGGCAGAAAAAAATGATCTGATTTTGAGTGTTCGTGCACCAGTTGGTGATGTTGGAAAGACTGATTATGATGTGGTTTTAGGGCGTGGAGTTGCTGGAATAAAAGGTAATGAATTTATTTTTCAATTGCTAACTAAAATGAAAGAAAGTGGATACTGGAGAAATTTAAGTACAGGTTCAACATTTGAGTCAATTAACTCAAATGACATTAAAGAAGCTTATGTTTTGATTCCCAATAATGAAGAGCAGATTAAAATCGGAGAGCTTTTTTCTAACCTAGACAACCTTATCACCCTTCATCAGCGTAAATTAGAAAAATTAGAAAATATTAAAAAAGCTTATTTAAATGAAATGTTTGTGTAGAAAGAAAGGATGTATTTTGTGGGAAACGATAAAAAAACTTCAACTGAACGAAACTTTCAAGAAAGATTTGTACGAGAATTAGAAAAATATAGATGGATGGCTCCAGATGAATTAGATGGGAATAAGCAAAAAGTAACAGTAGATGATTTAATAAATCATTGGAGAACTGAACTTAATCGCATTAATGCTGATCAACTAGAGGGTGTGGCACTTACGGACAATGAATTTGCACAGGTAATGTCAAAGGTGAATCAAATAGAAAATAGCTTTGAAGCTGCAAAGATACTTGCAATGGAAGGATCTACGGGTAAAATAGATGGTATTTATCGAGATGATAATCCTAAAGTTACAAGAAAACAAATAACCCTTACTATCTTTAAAAAGGCTGAAGTAAGCGGTGGAGATTCAAGTTATAAAATAGCCAGAGAAATTACCACACCAAAAGATAATAGATTTGATATTATACTCCTGATTAATGGTTTACCTTTAATTAATATTGAACAGAAACGTGCTGATAAAACCTTAGACGAAGCATTCAATCAATTTAAAAGATATTATAAAGATGGGGAATATGTAAATAACTTTATGGCATTTTCCCAGATGATGGTGATTATATCGGAAGTAGCAACAAGATATTTTGCAACTCCAAAATCCATCAATGATTTTAATTTAAGTTTTGTATTTGGGTGGGCAGACAAAAATAACAAACCTATTAATAATTGGCAAGAGGTAGTAGCTCACTTTTTAATGATACCTATGGCACATCAGCTAGTAGGCGATTATTTAATCATAGATGAAGCAGAAGAAGAGGAAAATAGAAGACATATGATTATGCGTCCTTATCAGGTTTATGCATTGCAGGCAGTGGAAGGAGCAGCTTTTGGCTATGATAATGATGATAAAATCCCACATGGTGGTTATGTTTGGCATACAACTGGCTCGGGTAAGACAATTACTAGTTTTAAAACTGCTTTATTTTTATCTACTCGTGGGGGATTTGACAAAGTTGTTTTTTTAGTAGATAGAAGAGAGCTAGATAAAAAAACCAGCGAAGATTTTAAAGCTTATGCATCATATGAACCTGTATCAGTAGATGATACAAGACATACTTATCAATTAAAAAAACAATTATTATCTATTAAAAAAGGTATAGTAGTAACCACTACTTTTAAACTAAATACTTTAGTTAAAGATTTAATAGAAGCTAAAGATTTCAGTCTTTCAAAAAAGAAAATAATTTTTATAATAGATGAAGCCCACAGAACAACTATGGGACAAATGATGGGAAATATAAAATCTTATTTTAAAAAGAATAGTTTATTTTATGGATTTACTGGAACACCCTTATTTGATGAAAATGAAGTTACAGGAATGGTTAATGAAAAAAGTGAACTTATAGATACAACAGAAAAATTATTCGGGCCAGAACTTCATAAATATACCATAGATGAAGCAATAGCAGATGGAAATGTTTTAGGATTTCATGTTGATTATATTAATACTGGTGAGTTTTTAAGTTATGAAGATTTGCGAGACCAAATAAAGAGTCAAATAGAACTGGAAAAACCAGAAATGGCAACTCGTGAAATAGAGCGTTTGGTACAAGGGTGGAGTGACCTTGAGGTTGAGAAGGAAGCTAAAAAAAGAAAGATTCTTATTTACCAAGATGAAACCCATATACCAAGAGTAGTAGAAGAAATTTTAACTAATTTGGAAGAGCAATCTCAAGGAAGACATTTTAATGCAATTCTAACAGTTAAATATAAAGAACGTGTTATTGCATATTATAATGAGTTTAAAA
This sequence comes from Tissierellaceae bacterium, assembly GCA_033809995.1. Classification (GTDB taxonomy): domain Bacteria; phylum Bacillota; class Clostridia; order Tissierellales; family Tissierellaceae; genus Paratissierella. The sequence continues at coordinate 1,385 of JAPXKQ010000043.1, read as the reverse complement.
AACAACTAGGGGAACAAGATAATAAAATAAACATAGCTATGACATTTAGTTTTGGAAATGAAAATGATGTAGATAATGTTCCGCCTGAAATAATTGAAATGATGTTTAAAGATTATGCTAAGTTTACTGGTATTGAGTTCATTAGTGGGGACAAAAAAAGAGGAGAAGAAGCATACTTTGAAGATATAGTAGCAAGGGGAACTCGTGGTGGAAGTGGTCGTAATCAAAAAAATATTGATCTTATTATTGTTGCAGATCAACTATTAACAGGATATGATTCTAAGTTCTTAAATACGTTATATGTGGACAGGGATTTAAAATTACAACATTTAATTCAAGCTTATTCAAGAACTAATCGTATATATGGAAAGAATAAAGAATTTGGGTCTATTATTAATTTTCAATACCCTAAAATAACGGAAGAACGAGTGAATATTGCATTGAAGCTATATGGAAGTGGTGGAACAAGTAGTAGAGTTATAGTTGAAGACTACGAAACAGCAGTAGAAAAATTCTTTTTAAAAGTAAAGGAATTGATAAAAGCTTTACCAGATCCAACAAAGTGGCAAGAATTAAAAACAAATGCTAAGGCAGAAGAATTATTTATTTTATCCTATAGAGATGCAAATGACCAATTAAGGCTAGTTATACAATACTATGAATATAAATGGGATGATGATTCTTTTGGAATAGATGAGCATACATGGCTAAAATATGTAGGAGCTTATAGAAATTTAACATTTAAAGAAGGCGAGCCCCCAGAAGATGAACCTGTTATTCCTTTAGTAGGAAAAACAAAATTATCAGGAACCCAAGTCATAGATGCAAATCATATTTTAGGTTTAATTGGAGCAAAGGTAAAAATTGACAAAGGAATTCAAACAGTAGATAGTGAAACTTTAAGAATAATATATGAGGAAATACAAGAATTGAGTGACATGGGTGAAGATGAACAAGCAAAACTATTAAGAGAATTTGTAGAAACAGAATTAGTTCCTGGCAAGCTAACAGGCGATTTGAGTTTTGATGAATCATTTGATAATTGGAAACAAGAAAAGATAAAAAAAGAAGTGGAAAGTTTCGCTAAGGATTGGGGAATAGATAAATCCTTGTTATCCAAGTCAGTAGATCACTTTTCTATGGTTCGGGAGGATGTTATACCTTATATTGCTGAGTTATCGGAAAGTGTTGACTTTAATAAAGCTACAAAACAAGAAGCAGAGAATCAATTTGAACATACGATGATCTTGTTAAATAAAGTTTTACCTGAATGGCTTGTAGAAGTTAAGAAAAAATATAATTAAATAATTTAATAGAGAAAATAAAAATGGCACTTTTACAAAACTAATAGTGCCATTTTTATTTTTTCTTGGGAACAGCGTAAG
>JAPXKQ010000042.1:0-20367 GCA_033809995.1 Tissierellaceae bacterium | reverse complement strand
CATTGATTTTTAAGGGTTTGGTAGTTTAAGAGCTGAATATCTTATCATATGTATTATTTTGTCAAAAAGGGATAAAAAAAACCGGATAAACCGGTTTTATAATTTTATAATTCCATATTGCCTATCTTTTTAGATTTAAATCCATTATTTCTACGAGTATCTCTTACTTTTAATTGATCCATTTTTTCATTACTATCTTTTAAGAATCTATTGAGTTTATCTTCAAAAGACATAAGTTTTTGACCTTCGTCAAGTTTATTCCATTCAAACTCGGCAGGTTTATTTGACTTAGGTTTTGCTTGTCTAATAGACAAACTTATCTTTCCAGTATCTGTAACAGCTAAAATCTTAACTTTTACCTTTTGATCTTTTTTAAGATGATCAGCTACTTTTTCAACATATTCATGAGATATTTCTGAAATATGAACAAGTCCACTTTTTCCTTCTGGCAATTGAATGAAAGCACCAAAGTTAGTTATACCTGTTACAGTGCCATCAACTACTTCTCCAACAGCTATGGGCATATACTAATAATTCCTCCTTAAATAATTTTATTATTAAAAATAGTATATACAAGAAATCATAGTATGTCAATTATCCCTGTTAAATATGTCAAAAAATGAGCTCTTGGGTTTATTTTTATCAATGTAAATTATCTCTCGGGGCTTAACCATACCTAGTTCATCTCTTGCTACTTTTTCAACAAATTCTAGAGAATCACTATTTTCGATTTCTTTATTTAATTCTTCAATATCTTTTTTTAGCTTATCAATTTCAACTTGATTTTGCTCTTTTTTTAAATTCATAGTTTTCATTAAATTCCGTTGGTGATTTAATACAATTATGACATACAAACCCAGGAATATAAGAAACACATGTATTAATCTTATTCCCTTACGTTTCTTTTTGCTACTCATAAAACCACCTTTTCCTTTGCCTACCTTTATAACTTATTTCTTTCCCGAAATTATTTTTTTATATTTACCCACTTCCTTAAAAAACACTTTAACTAGTTTAAATACCTTTTTAATCTTCCCCCTTGTGTATTTAAGACTCTTTTTTAACGGACTAGCTATTACATTGATTATCTCACTTAATACATCTAAAATCAACTTAAAAGTATGATAAAATAAATAATAAACAAATTTAGAAAGAAAAAATAGGTAAAAGGATACTCCAACTGATGCTCCTATAAACACAAACCCTCTTAGGACACCTCCTGTTAACTTGACTAGCAATATGAAAAAGATAAATCCAACTATCATCCAAAATAGAAAATCTTCTATGTAAGACATAATTTTGCTAGGTTTAGAAAAACATCTGAAAACCCTATACAAATCATAAAAAATACCTATAGCTAAACCACTCAAAATAGAAACACCAAAAGATATTATATCCCCCATTATATTAATTTCCATATACTACACCACTTACTTGAATATTTTTCCTATTAAATTTTTAGGTGCTCCCTCCTTAGTGATATATACAATACTGTTTATTAAACCAGAAATCTTAACACTACCTTCATCTAAATTTAACTTGCTCATATTAAGATTTTCACCCTTAATACTTAAACCTCCCTTTGTCGTAGCAAGGATAATAGTATTTTCGTTAAAGCTATCAACCTGTTCTACTCCTGTTATGGTTACAAGATTTCTATCTTCTATCACTATGTTTTGAGATTTAAATTGTAATCTATTTTCAGTCATAGATTTAACACCTCCTAACTCCTATCTAATATTTATGAATAAAAAAAGGCTTTTATACCAAAAGCCTTTTTTTATTATCTTATTCAATTGTTTTGTATAAAGAACTAGCCATATCTTTGCCTACATTATCTTTTACATCAAGTATTTCAAATTTCAATGTATTGCTTCCAAAGTTAATGTGAACCTTATCTCCTACTTCAACTTCATCTCCTGGTTTAGATACCTTACCATTGATAAATACCTTTCCTTGTTCACATGCTTCTTTAGCTATTGTTCTTCTTTTTATTATTCTTGCATTTTTTAGAAATTTATCTATTCTCATGACACCCTCCTGAGGGGCGGCATGGAAACCACCCCTACTATAAAAAAACCAGGTCCTAGACCTGATTTAATTATTTCATTATTTATTCACTACTTCCTTTAAAGCCTTTCCTGCTTTAAATACAGGAGCCTTGGAAGCTGGTATTTTAATAACTTCTTCTGGATTTCTAGGGTTTCTGCCTTCTCTTTCTTTTCTTTCTCTTACTTCAAATGTACCAAATCCTACTAATTGTACCTTCTCCCCAGATGCTAGTGATTCTTCAACGGATTTCATAAATGCATTTAGTGCAGCTTCTGCGTCTTTTTTAGTTAAGTTGCTCTTTTCAGCCATACTAGCAATTAATTCAGCTTTGTTCATTAAAATTCCTCCTTAAGTTTATTCATTATATATAAATCATAAAAGGCTTTAAAAAATTATTATAATGCAGCCTTTTTTTGAAACTCATTTGGTTCATACCAAGTTTATTCTTGTCTTTTTGCTTCTTGATAGAGAACTTCCATTTCATCTAATGTCATGGTATTTAAACCTACATTCAATTCTTCAGATCTATCTTCCATAAACTTTAATCTGTCTATAAATTTCTTTGTTGTCCTATTTAATGCTACCTCTGGATTTACATCTAAAAATCTAGACAAATTTACAACTGCAAAGAGTAAATCCCCTAATTCACCTTCTACCCTACTATCACCTCCACCAAAATCCTCCATAGCCTCTAAAACTTCTTTAAACTCTTCATTTATCTTATCTATAGGTCCTTTGATATCCTCCCAATCAAATCCTATCTCAGCTGCTTTTTCTTGAACCTTGTAACTTGTCATAAGGGCTGGAAGTCTTGGTATATTATTGATTTTGTCAATGAGGCTTGTAATGCCCCTTTTTTCATATTTTAACTTATTCCAATTATATACTACTTTCTCAGAATTTACTATCCCTTTTTCTAAAAAAACATGAGGATGACGGAAAATTAATTTATTAGCCAATGCTGTAGTGACTTCAATAGGGAAAAATTCTCCTTCATCATAGGCGATTGATAAGTGAAACACAATTTGTAATAGTAAATCTCCTAATTCTTCAATAATGTTATCAATGTCCTTACTATCAATGGCATCAACAACCTCATACGCTTCTTCTAAAAGAGACTCTCTTATAGACTCATGTGTTTGTTTTGCATCCCATGGGCAACCTCCAACACCCCTCAATATCCTCATTATACCCATAATATCATTAAAATTATATACCTTTTTTATATTTTTATCAATTTTGGGTACATAAATACTAGAAAGAGAATCAACTTCACCAATTCTATCCAATTCATATAAGGGAATATACAACTTTTTCTCAGATTCCTTAATACCAGCATCGTGGACTAGATACACACTATAATCATCTCCATAAATTTCAGAAAGTATAAGTTTAACTTCTGAAAGTATCCTTTGATTATAAGTTTGGGTAATTATCATATCAACATTTATATCTACTAAGGATGCATCAAATACAGCTCCATCTACTATTTTGAGACCATTGATAGGGTCTCTCCCTACTAATTCTATCATAGGTTCAATAAAACTCATTCCTGAAACTATTTCAATGTCCAAATCCTCTTTTAATAATAACTCTACGGTTTTCTCCGCCACAAATGGATTGCCAGGTACATAATAATTGATTTCTTCTTCTGTTTTTGATTCATTTTTTAAATCTTCTACTATAAGATTATATACATGGCTAAACTCATTTTCACTATCGTAAATATAATCGTAGGACTTAAATGGTATATTGTTCCTTTCAAAATATTTTACAGTAGGATGTTTCTCTGTCCTTAAAAAATTTTTTCTTCCACTTTCAATCCTTTTAACTGCACCTAATGTTAATGCTTCCTCATTCCCTGGTCCTAAACCTATAATATATATCTTTCCCATATTATTCTCCTTTTGTCATTTAAAAAACATAAACCTTTCTAATTTTTTCTCTATTTTCTCTCCTTTAGGAAGCAATTTAAAATCTTCAGATGTAATTGAACCAGTTACAATTAACAGCATAAAATAAAGAATCGCCCCTATAAAAATTGCAATAATAGTTGATAATTTATCACCTATTATCCCAGAAAAAAATAAATAGCTTATTCTCGCAACAACAGCCATTCCAACTGCTGATATTAGAGGTTTCATAAATATATTATTTATATTTAATTTGATTTTAGAAATCCTTGCAAGGCTAAATAAATCAAGTACTGCTGCTATGGTGTACGCTGCCACTGTACTTATTGCTGCTCCTTTAATATTTATACTAGGTATAGCAGTAAGTACATATGTAAGTATAACTTTAACTATAGCACCAATAAATAAATTTAAAACAGGAACCAAAGGCCTACCTAAACCTTGAAGTACTGCTGTTAAGGATTGAACTAAAGTTAATGTAATTACACCAAATGATAGATAGGCTAATATCTCTCCTGCACTATTTATAGTTTCTATAGTGTTTTTATAATATAATAATCCAATTATTGGCTTAGCTAAGACAAATAGCCCAAATGCACATGGTAAACCTATTAAAAGTGTCATTCTTATTCCAGATGAAATAATATTATTAATCTCAGTTTTTTTCTTTCTTGCACTAGCATCAGCAATTGCAGGAACTAAACTCATTGCTATAGCAATAGAAAAAACTTGAGGTAAATTGATTAAGGTTTGTGCTAAACCCTTCAATTGTCCATATAAACTATTTGCCAATTCTTCAGAATAGTTAATAGACTGAAGTCTATTTAGGACAAAGGTAGTATCTATAGTATCCATAATTGGTGCTATAGAAGAGCCTAATGTTATAGGTATTGATATAATCAATAAATCCTTAATTATAGTAGTAACTGGATATTCATCGCCTTCTACGCTATTCTCTAATTCTGAATGAATTTCTTTTCTTTTCATTAAAAATATAATGAAAATAACTATAGTTCCTACTATACCACCTACTGAACCACCAAAGGATGCACCACCAGCTGCTATTGGTAGTCCATATTTTAATAGTAAAGTTGTCAATGCTAATCCAGACACAACCCTAGATAACTGTTCTACTATTTGAGAAATTGCAGTAGGAGTCATGTCCTGTCTGCCTTGGAACAATCCCCTAAAAGCAGACATAATTGGTACAAAGAATAAGGCTGGAACCAAGGCAATCAACGAATAATATGCATTGGAATTTCCTAATCTATCCACTATCGTCCTTGCACCGACTGCTACGTAAACGGATGTTAATGTCCCTCCTAAAAATAATCCCAATAGTGCAATTTTAAAAACCTTGTATGCACCTTTATAGTCACCAATTGCCCTTTTTTCAGACACTAACTTAGCAATTGCAACTGGAAATCCTGCAGTAGCAATTGTTAATAACAGCGAATAAAATGGATAGGCTGTTTGGTAATATCCAATTCCCTCATCTTTTATTATATTGATAATTGGAATTCTATATACTGCACCTAGTATTTTAACAATAATTCCGGCCGCACCAAGAATAGCTGCTCCCTTTAAGAAATTGTTTGGTTTCGATATATTGTCCACCCCCACTTTTTTCACAATTCACAATGCACGACGCACGCTTACAATTGCGAACTATAATTTGTACTCTATTTTTACTATTATATCATAATTGTATTAACTGTTGTCTTAGATTATTGGCATTTTTCAAATCTTTAAGCATAAAAAAACCTACCTCAAGGTAGGTTCTAATTTTGCATTTGTTTGGATAAAAATCCTGCTGCAGTTTCTGTTAATTTTACTTCTAATTCACCCATTATAGCATTTATATCCTTTGAAAATAAAACTACGTTACCTATTGGGTCTCCCTGCATTACAATTGGAGCTATAACTTGTGCTGTATATTTATCTTCATTTTCATCTTCATAATAAATTTTAATAGGTTTATTGTTTTCATTAGTAATATAGGTACTTCTTCCTTCTGTGATTTTCTCTAAATCGGGACTTATCCTTTTTTCAAGATATTCCTTTTTTGAACCACCTGATATTGCTATTATTGTATCTCTATCGGAAATTAGTGCAATATGACCAGTATTATCATGAAGAGACTGACAATATTCAGCAGCAAATTCAGTTAACTCTCCTATAGGTGAATATTTCTTTAAAATCACTTGACCTTCTCTATCAGTAAATATTTCTAATGGATCGCCTTCTCTAATCCTTAAGGTTCTTCTTATTTCTTTAGGAATTACAACTCTGCCTAAATCATCTATACGTCTAACGATTCCTGTGGCTTTCAAAATATTAACCTCCTTAAACATCTTAGTGAGATTATTATTTTACTTATTGGGAAAATTTATACATCTATTAATTTAAGAGGTAGTCCAATGACAACTCTCATTACTAATTCTTATTATCTAAATAATTTTTAACCTTTGCCTTATTCCTTAAATCTTGAACAACTTTTACATACTCTTGTTCTTTAAGTTTATTAGTTATATCATCTTTTAAACTATCAAAAGTATCTTTCCTATCCTCTACATGAATAATATGATATCCTACTTCAGTTTTTACTAAGTCACTAGTTTCTCCTACTTTTAATGAGAAAGCAGCATCTTCAAATTCAGAAATCATCTCGCCTTTACCAAAATAACCTAAGTCCCCACCCTTTGCAGCTGAAACACTATCTAAGGATTCTAATGTTGCAAGAGTTGCGAAATTCTCACCATTTTTCAATCTTTCAAGTATTTTCTTTCCTTCTTCTTCACTACTTACTAAAATATGACTAGCTTTTACTTTAATTAAATTATCCTTGTATTGCTCGAAAAATTCTTTCGCATCTTTTTCTGAGATATTGATATTATTCATTATATGTTCTTTGTGTTTATCAACTAATATTTCTTTTCTCATATTTTCATAGAAAAATTCCTTAGAGATATTATTTGTAACTAAAAACTCATCAAATTTTTCTTGCCCACCCATTAGGATAGCATATTCATCTAATTTCTTTTGGATTTCTTCATCTGTTACAGTTATCTTCATATTTTCAGTTTCTTTTTCTATTAATTTCTCCATGATTAGCTTCTCAACAATATTGTTTTTTAAAGTTTCTTCTATAGTCTTTCCATCCTGACCAACTTGTTGCAAAGCATCTGCACCCAATTGTCTTTCATAGAGATTTCTGAAGACCTTATAATCATCATTGAATTCCTCTTCAGAGATTTCAATACCGTTTACTTCTGCAACTATTCCTGTCTTTGCTTTAGTACAACCAAAGCTATTGATTAACATTAATGATACTATAAATAATATCCCTAATTTTTTTATATATATCTTATTCAATAAAACATCCTCCCCCTATTTACAATTAACAATTAACAATTAACAATTAACAATTAACAATTAACAATTAACAATTAACAATTAACAATTAACGATTAACGATTGACGATTGACGATTAAAAAATTAAAATTATTTATAATTTACAATTAATGATTAAAACTGTATTTATTATATAATATTTTTTCCCTTTATAAAACTATCAATTTTTTCAATTAATACCTTTAAACTCCCCAATGGGTCTTTCTTGAACCTATACCTAAAATAAGGAGTATTGGACAAATCAAAGGTTATTTTGTTGCCATATTCAGTAGAAAGACAATGAATTAGCTCTAAAGATAAATTTTCTGTTGAAACAAAATCAATTTTTATCTCCTTTTCTAATTGACTTATATTTTTAATATTGTTTTTATTAGCTATTGATTTTATATAGGAAATATCCATTAAGTTTTCAACCTCATTAGGTATATCTCCAAATCTATCTATAAGCTCATCAACTAGTTCCCTATATTCATCCATATTTTCTATTGACGCAATTTTTTTATAAACTTCTATTTTTTGCTCTTCATCTTCAATATAATTACTAGGAATAAATCCATCTACCTTAATATCTATTGAAGTTTCGATTTTCTCTATTACCTTTTCTCCCTTTAATTTTCTTATAGTGTCAGAAAGGAATTTTACATATAAATCGTATCCTATTGACTCAATATGACCATGTTGTTCTATTCCTAAAAGGTTCCCTGCACCTCTAATCTCCAAATCTCTCATAGCAATTTTAAATCCGGATCCAAATTCTGTGAATTCTTTAATTGCTCTCAATCTTTTTTCAGCAACTTCAGTTAAAACCTTATTTTTTTCATAGACAAAGTATCCGTAAGCTAATCTATTTGACCTTCCAACACGACCTCTTAATTGGTACAATTGAGACAATCCCATTTTATCAGCATCATATACGATAATTGTATTTACATTAGGTATATCAAGACCTGTTTCTATAATGGTTGTGCATACTAACACATCTTGCTCATTACCCAGAAAGTCCATCATAACCCTTTCCAACTGTCTTTCTGGCATCTGTCCATGCCCTACTGCAAAACTTACTTCTGGAACTAGGCTTTTAAGCCTCGAAGCTACCTTATCAATAGTTTCAACTCTATTGTAAACAAAATAAACTTGTCCTCCCCTACTTACCTCTTTGAGTATAGCATCTCTAATCATCTGTTCATTGAATTCCATCACATAGGTCTGAATTGGATATCTTTCCTCTGGTGGATCTTCGATTACAGACATATCTCTAATCCCTACTAGTGACATATGCAAGGTTCTAGGAATAGGTGTAGCAGTTAATGTTAATACATCAACATTCTCTTTAAGTTTCTTTAACAATTCTTTGTGTTTAACTCCAAAACGCTGCTCTTCGTCAACAATAAGTAAACCTAGGTCTTTAAACATAACGTCCTTGGATAATAGCCTATGGGTTCCAACTACTATATCTATGGTACCCTTTCTTATTCCCTCAATAGATGCTTTTTGCTCTGCCGCACTTCTAAATCTACTTAATAAAGCAACTCTAATAGGAAAGTTGGCAAATCTCTCCATAATCGTATTGTAATGTTGCTGTGCCAATATTGTTGTAGGAACCAAGATTGCTACTTGTTTCCCGTCCATCAAAGCTTTAAATGCTGCCCTTAAGGCTACCTCCGTTTTACCATAACCCACGTCCCCACATAGTAGCCTATCCATAGGTTTATCTTTTTCCATATCCTTTTTAATTTCAGCTGTGGATATAAGTTGTCCTTCAGTTTCTTCATATGGAAATAAATCTTCAAATTGTTTTTGCCATAAAGTATCAGGACTAAAGGCGTATCCTCTTAGACTTTCTCTTTTGGCATATAGGTTTAATAAATCTACTGCCATATCTTCAACAGCCTTTTTGGCTTTTTCCTTAGTCTTCGTCCACTCAGAACTACTTAATTTATTTAGTTTAGGCTTTGTATTATCTGAACTTATGTATTTTTGAATCAAATTCATCTGGTCAATAGGTAAATAAAGCTTATCTTGGTCTCTGTATTGAATTTTCAGATAATCTTTCTTAATACCTTGAATATTTAATTGCTCAATTCCTTTATATTGACCAATACCATGGTTTTCATGTACCACCAAATCTCCTATATTTAAATCTGAAAAACTAAGTTGAGATTCTTTAGATTTCTTCTTAGTCTTGCCTTTTTTCTTTCCTACACCAAATATTTCCTTTTCTCCAATTAACATAAATTTCAAAGTCGAATATTCAAAACCAGATTTAATACTACTTGGCGTTATAAAAATTTGTCCTGATTTTATCACTTCATTTCTATCAACTATAAAACTTGATTCTATATTTAAATCTAGAAGGCTTTTTCTAAGTCTTAGACCTCTTTCCTCAGAACCAGCTAAAATGATGATTTTATAACCTCTATATTTATAATGATTTAAATCTTCCTTCAACAATTCAATCTTAGATTGATAGGAGGGTATAGATTTAGATGGAAAACTATAAATAGCCTTCGGATTGAAATTTATATCCCCTTTTATTAAAGCGCTACTGGTAATACATAATCTTTCTTTAATAATTGGTAATAAATCTCTATAATCAAAATTGATATTTATATGGCTAGATAAAACTTCCCTTGCTTCAAATAAATCTGTATATTTTTGATTAAAGTCTGCTTTGATATCCCTTGACCTTTCATCCACTCTTTTAGGTTCATCAATAAATATCAATGCATTAGTCTTTAAATAAGAAATAATACTGGAGATATATTCATCAGAAATATATGGTATAAGTAAATCTCTATTAGGTATATATTCATTCTCTTTTAACAATTCAAGATAACGTTCAAATTTTTCGTGTACATCATTGGATTTCTTTAAATCCTTCTCTAAACCTTTTATAAGACTATCCCTAAATTCTTCAACTATTAAAATTTCCTTAACAGGAGGGATTTTAACCATATCAACTACATCTAAAGACCTTTGGGTACTTATATCAAAGATCCTTATTGAATCTATTTCGTCATCAAATAACTCAATTCTATAGGGATTAGGACTATGTGGTGGAAAGAAATCAATAATTCCTCCACGTATACTAAATTGTCCTATTCCTTCAATCATAGGAACTCTTTCATAGCCCCCACTTATAAAGGTATTCATTAATTCGCTTAAATCCAATACCTTGCCGTATTCTAGAGTAATGGTATATTGGGAAAATATACTTTTTATTAAAATCTTGTCTAATAAAGCGTCTAATGAAGTAACAATAATAATATCTTCATTTTCCATCAATCTAGATAGTACACTCAGTCTTTGATGGGATCTTTCAGAACTAAATGCATCTACATCGTAAAATAATACCTCTCTTTTTGGGAAAAGTTCGATATTATTGGTGAAGTTTTTTATATCATCATAAATAGCTCTGCTTTTTACCTCGTCATATGTAATAATAAGCACTTGACGGCCTAGATGCTCATTTAAAGCATAAGTAAAATGACCTAAATTTTCTTCAATGATTCCATATGTAGAAATAGGCGTATTGTTTGATTCTATATCTTTTAGTAAATTTTTATATGAGTCTAAATTCTTAAGTGGGTCTATTATAAAATTCATCATTTTACCTTGCTCCTTCAATACCTTAAGCCCAGGTTTATTCCTGGGCCCCATGTGTTTTTATATTGTATTTATTCATTGCTTGGTTTATATTTTCTTTAATTATCATTTCAATAGCTTCAGCAGCTGTTAGAATAGTACTATCTATATCTATTCTTTCATCTTTTGAAAATCTACTTAAAACAAAATCGGCTAAATCCTGTTCCTCATGTCTTTTTCCTATACCAATTTTTATTCTAGGAAAATCATCTCTTTGCAAATGATAGATAATTGATTTCATTCCATTGTGACTACCTGCACTTCCCTTTAGTCTAATCCTAATAGAAGCAAAATCAATATCAATATCATCAACTACTACCAATATATTTTCTATAGGGACTTTATAGAATTGATAAATCTCCCTAACTGCAATACCGCTGTTATTCATATATGTTTGAGGTTTTACCAATAGGACTTTTTCATTTCCAATAGTTCCCTCACCGAAAACTGACTTAAATTTTATTTTATTTATTTTAATATTATTCCTATTTGCTAAAACATCTATTGTATCAAACCCCACATTATGCCTTGTATTGGAATAATCTTTACCAGGATTTCCTAGCCCTACTACTATATACAAATAATCAACTCCTTAAGAAAATCCATAAGCTTAATCAAATAGCGTACTTACTGACTCATTGCTATTAATTCTTCTAATGGATTCTGCTAATAGAGGTGCAACACTTACAATCTCAATTTTATCAATTTGTTTATCTAAAGGTATAGTATCAGTAATAATAAATTTCTCTAATTCTGAATTCATTATTCTTTCTATTGCGGGTCCAGATAATACCCCATGGGTAGCACAACCATATACTTTTTTTGCTCCGTAGTCCTTCAATACGCTGGCCGCTTTAACAATAGTTCCTGCAGTATCTATTATATCATCTACTAAGATTACATTCTTTCCATCTATATCGCCAATTACATTCATAACCTCAGATACATTTGCCTTTGGTCTTCTTTTTTCAATGATAGCTATTGGTAAATCTAAAATATTTGCAAAACTTCTTGCTCGAGTTACACCGCCTAAATCGGGAGATACAATAACAGTATCCCTATCTATAAATCCTTTAAAATAATTGGCGAGTATTGCTATTGCAGACAAATGGTCTACAGGGATATCAAAGTATCCTTGAATTTGCCCTGCATGCAAATCCATGGATACGACCCTATCAGCACCAGCCACTTGAATTAGATTAGCAACCAGCTTAGCAGTAATAGGTTCTCTTGCCTTTGTTTTTCTATCCTGTCTTGCATAGCCATAATATGGTATAACTGCATTTATTCTACCTGCAGATGCTCTTTTACAAGCGTCTATTAAAATTAGAACTTCCATTAAGTTTTCATTAACTGGTGTACTAGTAGGTTGGATAATAAATACATCAGCACCTCTTACAGTCTCACTGATACTTACATTTATTTCACCATCACTAAAATGATTAACCTCACTTGTTACCATTTTAACTCCAAGTTCTTTACATATTTTTGTTACTAACTCCCTATTTGCATTACCAGACAGGATTTTAATCCCTCCGAAGCATAAATTCATTTAAACCTTCCTCCTATTTGTTATTTATGTTTTTTGAATCCCTTTTTTTCAACCCAACCATCTTTGTTGACTTGGTGGGCTCTTGCTATGGAAAGATCTCCTTCTCCAACATCTTTTGTAATGGTTGAACCTGCTGCAATATAACCCCAATCTTTAACTTCTACAGGTGCTACTAAATTTGAGTTGCTTCCTAGAAAGGCATGATCCCCTACAATAGTCTTAAATTTCTCTCTTCCATTATAGTTAACAAAAACAACCCCACATCCAACATTAACGTTGCTACCAACTTGGGCGTCACCAATGTAAGACAAATGACCTGCTTTTGAATTGTCCATTATAGTTGATTTTTTAACCTCAACAAAATTTCCTATCCTAACATTTTGGCCTAGATGGCTCTCTGGTCTTAAATGAGAATAAGGACCTACATGACAATCATATCCAACTGTACTTGACTCTATAACTGAAGATTCAATATATACACGGTCTGAAATTTTGCTATCAGTTATTCTGGTATTTCCCTTTATTATACAATCTTCACCAATTTGGGTGTTTCCTTCAAGGGTAACTCCAGGATAAATTATAGTATCTGGACCTATGACTACATCCTCTTCTATATATGTATTATCAGGATTAACAATTGTAACACCGTCAAGCATTAACTTTTCATTGATTCTCTTTTGCATAACACTTTCACAGAAAGATAATTGCAGCCTAGAATTTACACCATAAATCTCAATAGGATTATCCATTAAGCAAACTCCAACCCTATATCCCTGGTTATTTAAAATGCTTATAACATCGGTTATATAGTACTCATTTTGTGAATTGTTATTGTCTATTTTAGATAGTGCATATTTTAATGCTTTTCCATTAAAGCTATACATACCAGAATTTATTTCTTTTATTTCCTTTTCGTCAACCTTAGCATCTTTTTCTTCTACAATTCTTAGGATATTTCCCTCACTATTTCTTAAAATCCTGCCATAACCCTTTGGATCATCAACAATGGCAGACAAAACTGTAGCTTCATAATTACCATCCTTATGAAAGTTTAATAGTTTTTCTACAGTTTCTTTTGTTATTAAGGGTGTATCTCCATAGAGAATTGTTACTATAGAGTCATCTGGAATTTCATCTATTGCTTGCATAACTGCAAAGCCTGTACCATATGGTGCACCATCATAAATTGGTTGAGTCTTAAAAACCAATGAATAATCTTTAAAATATTCTTTGACCTGATCTCCACCGTGACCAACAACTACTATATTTTTATCCATATTTATCTTTTTACATGAATTCACTACATATTCTAGTAATGGTTTGCCACATACTTTGTGAAGTACCTTTGGTAATTTAGATTTCATTCTAGTGCCTTCACCTGCCGCCAGAATAACAGAAATAATCATCTTTATCACCTCGATTTAAAAATACTCTCTCTATTATTTTAACCCATTTTAATTATAAGTCTACATTAAATTACATACAATAGTATAAATAGTTAAAATTCACAATTGTTTGAGTCCAGCCATATGCCCTTAAATGACAAATTTGTTTTTAAATGTAAAAAGACCCTCTAAGGGTCCTCTTACTCAGTTGCAAGACTTTTTTCATATTCGATGAAAATAGCCTCTTGAATTTTTTGCCTAGTGGTAGCATTGATAGGGTGAGCAATATCTCTAAATTCACCATCTGCCATCTTTCTACTTGGCATAGCGATAAACAATCCATTTTGTCCTTCAATAATCTTAATATCATGTACTACAAATTCATCATCGAAGGTAACAGATACTATTGCTTTCATTTTGCCCTCTTCGGTTACTTTTCTTACCCTAACGTCTGTAATCTTCATTGTCTAATCACCACCTTATCCTTCGAGTATTGGAGTAATATAACTTATGTTATATATTCTCTATAAATTTCCAAATTCCTTCTTTTTTTTAAATTTATTTTAATTATTTTAATTAAAATAGTATTAATTGTTATTCTAATTTATTTTTGATATGATATAATCTATCAGTGACAATAATCTACCATATGAATACTATATTATTAATATATTTGGCAATAATATTATTGAATCATAAAATAGGAGGAAAAAAATGTTTGAATTTTCCATTGTAGAAAACAAATATAGACATATACATTTTATAGGCATCGGCGGAATAAGTATGAGTGGGCTTGCCGAGATACTTTTGTCAAACCACTATAAAGTAAGCGGAACAGACTCTAAAGATAGTTCTGTCATTGAGAGGCTAAGAAGATTGGGAGCCCAAATTTACATAGGACATAGTGAAGAAAATATCAAAGGTGCAGATTTAATAATATATACTGACGCAATATCAAAAGACAATATAGAATTTTTAGCTGCTTTAAATTCTGGTATAGACTTAATAGATAGAGCTACCTTCCTAGGAGCCATAATGAAAAACTACAGTAATTCCATAGCAATATCTGGAACCCATGGCAAAACTACCACAACTAGTATGATTGCAACCATAACTAATCATGCAAATTTAAATCCAACAGTATTGCTTGGTGGTATTCTCGATGATATTGGCGGGAACGTTAGATTGGGTAATTCTAAGTTTATTATTACTGAAGCATGTGAATATAAAGCCAATATACTAAAATATTTTCCTACTATGGCAATTATTTTGAATATTGATGAAGATCACTTGGATTATTTTAAAAATATTGATCATATTGTAGATACTTTTATAGGCTATGTAAAAAATCTTAATGAGGAAAATTATTTAGTTATAAATATCGATGATGCAAATTCAGATAAAATTGTTGAACACACTAAAGCAAATATTATAACTATCGGTATAAACAAAGATTCAGATTATAAAGCAGAAGACATAAGGTATACTAAAGATGGTTTCCCAACATTTACTCTTAATATTAGAAATAAAGAATATCATACCATAACATTGAGTGTAATGGGCATCCATAATATCTATAACGCATTAGCTGCCATAGCTTCAACACATACTTATGGAATACCTATAAACATAATATCAAATTATTTAAGCGAATATAAACCAGTGCACAGAAGATTGGAATTAAAGGGTTATTATAATGATGTTAAAATTATAGATGATTATGCACATCATCCAACTGAAATAAAAGCAACGTTGAGTGCTATTGAAAAAATTGCTGAAGGGAAAATATATTGCATATTCCAACCCCATACATTTACAAGGACTAAGATTTTATTAGATAGTTTTGCAAATGCATTTAATGGTGCCTATAAGGTCATTATTCCAGATATTTATGCTGCAAGGGAAAAAGATAACGGGGATATTCACTCTAAAGATTTAGTGAATAAAATAAATAAAAAAGGGTTCAATGCCATTTATATACCAACATTTGAAGAAATCGAGGAATATCTATTACAACATGTTGAGCAGAAAGATATTATAATTACAATGGGCGCAGGAAATGTATATCAAATAGGTGAATCTATATTGGAACACGTTAAAAAAAAGGAAGCGGTATAATGTAAAACACCCCGTTAGGGGCGTTTTACATTATATATCTCTTCTAACATCTTTTTAACTTCATTTTTATTATAAATAAAATAAGAAAACAGTTGTCTATTATAAAATCTCAAATCTGGTTTTCCTGGCAGAGTTAAAAAATTTATATTTTCCTCACCTATTCCAATTGCATTTCTTCCGTATCCCATAGCTTCAAATAAATTAACATCTGTTTCCACGTATTTAATACCTTTTATTATTACATTTAACAAATTGTCTTTAACTTTAGTGGTTAAAGATTTTATTACTTGTTGTTGAGCCTTTATTCTATCTAGATCACCGTTGGTATATCCTCTATTTCTATTGTCCTTACGCCACCTTATAAAATCTAAAGCCTTTTTTCCATCTAATTCTTGCTTTCCTTTTTTTAAGTCTATATATAGTGGCGGATTTGCAGTATGGTCTTCATATTTCATATTTCGGGGAACATCTACCTCTACTCCCCCAACCAGGTCTATTATATCCTTTACTCCCTTATAATCCAATATTATATGATGATGAATTGGTATATTGTCAAGTATATAGGATACAGTCTTTTTTACACCTTCAATACCATGGTCATTATAAATACTATTGATTTTACGTTCTTCTCCTCTATTATGATTCTTTCTATGAACATAGGTATCCCTTGGTATTGAAATTACATCTACTTTTTTTGTATCCTTGTTAAAGGAAGCAAGCATAATACTGTCAGTTCGAACATCTTCCATACCAACAATCAAAAAATTAACCCTTGAGCTAGATTTTTTTGCCTCTTCAAGGGATGTAAATGTTTTATCTTCCTTAACTTCAGTTTTAAATTTTGATAATATAATATCAGGAATTTTCTCTGCTTCATAAAATCCAAAATCATAATTGTTTTCTAGCGTCAAATCTTTTTCCTTAATGTAGGAGAATCCTCCCAAATAATATGCTATAACAAAAAATAAAACAGATACAATAAACACTTTCGCGAAAGTCTTCATATAAAAACCTCCTTAGAAAACTTAAGTCTATTGTATCCAAATTTAAGTATTTATATTATTCCATTCAATGCAAAAAATTAGTATTCGTAAAAACCTTTCTTAGTTTTTCTGCCTAAAAGATTTCCCCGTACCATCTTTCTTAGAAGTGGATGTGCCCTATATTTTGAGTCACCAAACTCTTTATATAGTACATCCATTATTGCCAAGCATACATCTAATCCTACTAAATCTGCTAAAGCTAATGGACCCATAGGATGATTTGCACCAAGTTTCATAGCTTCATCAATATCAGATGCAGTAGCTACACCATCGGCAAGTATCCCAACTGCCTCATTAATCATAGGTATCAATATTCTATTGACAACAAATCCAGGAGCTTCTTCTACCTCTACAGGAGTCTTGCCTAAAGATTTAGATATATGGATTATATCATCCTTTGTTTCATCAGATGTAGCTATCCCTTTTATAACCTCAACCAATTTCATAATAGGGACAGGATTGAAAAAATGCATTCCTATAACCTTATCTGGTCTATTAGTAGAATTTGCAATTTCAGTAATTGAAAGGGAGGATGTATTGGTTGCTAAAATAGTACTATCTTTACAAATCCCATCTAGTTTTGTAAAGGTTTCTTTTTTTACATCCATGTCTTCTGATATGGCTTCAATTATAAGATCGCAATCATATAAATCTTTTAAATCATTTGTGACATAAATGTTGTTTAAAGTATTGTCCATATATTCTTGGGTGATTTTTTCTTTTTTTACTAATCTATCTAAAGCCTTCTCTACAGAACTAACGCTTTGCCTAGGGTTGTTTCCATCCAATGATCTAACCCACATTGTCACATCATAGTTTTTCTCAGCAAATACTTGTACTATACCAGAAGCCATAGTACCTCTACCTAAAACGCCGACTTTTTTCATAAGGCACCCCCGTTATCTTAATTTAAAACTTGGTGTACGTCTTTCTAAAAATGCGTTCATTCCCTCTTTTTGGTCTTCAGTTTCAAAGCACTTAGCAAAGAATTCCTTTTCTATTTCCATACCAGATTCAATATCTGTTTCAAGCCCTTTGTTTATTGCCTCTTTTGAATATCTTACAGCAATTTGACCCCTTGATACAATCTTTGATGCTATATTAAATGCTTCAGCCATCAAATAGTCAGGAGGAACTACTTTGTTTATTAAACCTATTTTTTCAGCCCTTCTAGTGTCAATAATATCACCTGTAAAGATTAGTTCTTTGGCTATTGCTCCTCCAACCAATCTTGAAAGTCTTTGAGTACCAGCAAATCCTGGTGTAATCCCTAGTGATACTTCAGGTTGCCCAAACTTTGCTCTTTCTGAAGCTATTCTTATATCACAAGATAGGCAAAATTCGCATCCACCACCTAAAGCAAATCCATTTATTGCAGCGATTGTAGGTATTCTTAATAATTCAATTTTTCTAAATAAATTCATTCCCTTTTCCGCGAAGGTCCTCGCTTCATCGTAATTAAAATTCTTCATTTCACCTATATCAGCCCCTGCAATAAATGCCTTTCCTTCACCGGTGATAATAAGCACATAGATATCTTCATCCTTTTCTATGGACTCAATTGCCATGTTTAACTCATCTAAAAGCTTTGAGTTTAGAGAGTTCAAAGCATCAGGTCTATTGATTGTTAATACTCCAATATTTCCTTCTTTGGTTAGTAAAAGGTTTTCATAAGCCATAAAATACCCCCCTTTTATAATAATTGACAATGGATAGTTGACAATTGACAATAAAATTCACAATTCACAATTCACAATTGTAATAGTATTAAGAATTGAGCTAACAACTAACAGCTAATAGGTAACAGTTTATATCAATAAAAATGTAATTGTAAGGACTATCTGTGGTCGTCTAATGCAGGATTATCAATGCTGGAGTCATCCTGAGCTTGCGAAGGATCTCTAGTCTTTTTATTATACAAAGTAATGTGGGATTCTTCGCTGCCATTCAGAATGACGGCTTCGCCTTTAAATGCGGAGATCCCTCCACGTTGGTCGGGATGACAGCTTCGCTGTTGTTCACTGTTCACTCTTAGTTCTTAGCTCTTACCTCTTACCTATTACCTATTACCTATTACCTCTTCACATTCACTATTCACTAGCTATTAGTTGTTAGCTGTTAGCTGTTAGCTGTTAGCTACTCCGGTTTTCCCAACAGTCTAAACATATTCTTCTTATATTCTTCTACTCCTGGTTGGTCAAATGGATTTACTCCAAGAAGATATCCAGACATAGCACATGCCTTTTCAAAGAAATAAATCAATTTTCCAAAATAGAACTCATTTAGTTCTGGTACATTTATTACTAGATTTGGTACATTTCCCTTCACGTGAGCCATTAGTGTGCCTTCAAATGCCTTTTTATTTACAAAATCCAATGTCTTACCCTCTAAATAATTTAATCCATCTAAATTATCTTCGTTTTTCTTTAACAAAAAGTCTTTTCTAGGTTTACCGATAATAATACTTGTCTCAAATATATTTCTTCTACCATCTTGTATCAATTGCCCTAACGAATGTAAATCCGTAGTGAAGTTTGCACTGCCTGGATATATGCCTTTACCATCCTTGCCCTCTGATTCTCCATAGAGTTGCTTCCACCATTCCCCAAGATACATTAATGATGGCTCATAGTTTACTAAGATTTCTATTTCTTTACCCTTTCTATATAAGATATTTCTAATAGCTGCATATTTATAACTAATATTTTCATCAATATTAGGATTTGAGTATTCTTTCATACCAGAATGGGCACCATCCATCAACTTATCAATATCAATACCAGCAACTGCAATTGGTAATAAACCCACTGGTGTAAATATTGAGTATCTACCCCCTACATCATCTGGGATAATAAATGTCTCATAGCCCTGAATTTCTGCCAACTTTCTCAATGCTCCCTTTTTCTCATCCGTAGTCGCATATATTCTATCCTTAGCATTTTCTTTACCATATTTTTCTTCCAAGTATTCCTTAAAAATTCTAAAGGCAATAGCAGGTTCAGTAGTAGTTCCTGATTTGGATATGACGTTTATACTTATATCTTTTCCTTTTATAACATCAAGAAGTTCTAAATAATAGGTACTTGAGATATTGTTACCGACATAATATATTTCAGGAACATTTCTATCAGCCTTTGGAAGTAAATTGTGAAATGAATGTGTTAGTGCTTCTACACAGGCTCTCGTACCTAAATAGGAGCCGCCTATGCCAATTACAATCAACACATCAGAATCAGACTTAATT
>JAPXKQ010000041.1:0-20722 GCA_033809995.1 Tissierellaceae bacterium | reverse complement strand
ATTATATTTAACTGTGCTCTTAAGATGTTTTCCATTGCTATCCCTCCTAAATCTAGAATAGCAAGGATGTACAATTTTGTACATTTTTATTTGCCACTAATTGTACATTTTAATTTTATCATTTACATACTTACTGATATGGATTTAAAATTTTTGTGTATTTATTTAATGGTATCAGTGATAAGAATTAAAGGAAGTTACAGTATTAAATCTAATGAACTAACTAATTTAAATCCTAAAATAGCATTTGTTGTTGAAGAAATTATCAAGGGAATAGAGAAGGAATATAGCGTTTGTTTTGAGCAGCAGGATAAAGTTTTACTAAATGAATTGTATAATAGTTTTAATAAACTTAACCATAAAATAACTGTAAACCAAGAATTGAGCAAATTGCTAGCTGATAAGTGTACGGAGATTGATCAATTTTATGGTACTAACTTAGCTAGTGATATGCAATTTATGGATAGAGTTTCAGCACACCTAGAATCATATTTTAATAAAAAAAGCCTAAATTTAAAATTTTCTGAATCAATTATAGAAAAGATTAAAACATTATATCCATTTGCATATAATTTAGCAGAGTATTTTATAATATTAATGAGTGATTATGACATCTTCAATAAAAATAAATTTGATGATATTGAAATCGCTCTCCTATCTGTACATTTTCAAGCATCAATTGAGAGAAATACGTTACGAAGAAAAATAAGGGCACTACTTGTTTGTTCATATGGTATAGGAACATCAATGTTAATAGAAACACAATTAAAAAAACAATTTAAAAACATGGAAGTTGTTGCTACAATATCCACATTTGCTTATGAATTAATTGAAAAAGACAAAGTTGATATTATTATTTCAACTACAAATATAGTGGATAAATCTTTGGAAATACCTATTGTTAATGTTGAAGTGCCACTAACTTTTAATTGTATCGAATCAATAAATAAAGCGCTAACATCAAGGTATTATTGGATAAAGAAGATATATCCAATAATTATTGATTTGCCAGATAACATTACAACAGAAAAACAATGCATAGATTATATATCTGATTTTATAAACTATGTAGAAAATCAGTCTTATAATATTGCTGAAAAATTATTAAACAGGGAAGGGGTTCATACTACAAATATTGGTAGAAATATAGCTATGCCACATGCTTTAATTGAAGAGGAATTCGAATATAATATTTATTTATTTAAAAGCATTAAAAATATAAAATGGGGAGCTGGAAATGTAAAATTAATATTTTGCATATTAATTAATCAAGAAATAGAAGAATATATGAACGAATATATTAAAATAGTTAATGATATTTATGAAAAAATTAATATTGATGAGATAGAGTCACCAGCAGTTTCAATATTAATAGATTCAATACAATTTAATGGAGGTTCTAATGATTAATAAAGAGCACATACAAATAGTAAAGGAAGTAAAGGATTGGAAAGAAGCTATACGAGTTGGAGCACAACCATTGTTAAAAGATAAAATTATTAATAATAATTATATAGAACAGATGATTAAAAATATAGAAGATATGGGTGCTTATATAGTAATTGCTGAGAACATTGCATTACCACATGCGAGACCTGAAGATGGTGCAAATAGGTCTGGAATATCAATTCTAAAACTTGAGGAAAAAGTAAGTTTTAGTGAAACAAAAGAAGTAAATACAATAATTATTTTGGCAAGCTCTAGTAATGATGATCATCTAGTAACATTGAAACTTATAGCAGATATTTTATCTAATAAAGATAATTATTATAGATTAATAAATACTAACTCAATTGACGAAATTTATAATATCTGGTCTGCCAAAAGTTAATTATAATCAAACAAATTTATAAAAATTAAGATAGAAAGGAGGTTAGATTAATAATGGATATATTATGTGTATGTGGTTTAGGACAAGGCACAAGTCTATTACTTAAAATGAATGTAGATGAAGTATTGAAGGAAATGGGAATTAAAGCGAATGTGGAAAACTCTGACGTAAGTAGTGCTTCCTATATGAAAGCAGATTATATTGTAACTAACAAAATTTTTAGTGAAGAAATACGTAATAATGCCAAAATAATTATTGTAGAAAATTATTTTGACAAGGAAGAAATAAAGAATGCATTGAGTAAAGAATTATTGTAGGAAAATATTTTCTAAGGGGGAATAAAAATGTCAAATATTTTTATGTGGATAGCAAATAACATTTTTGGAGTACCTGCATTTCTTATAGGAATTATTGTATTGTTGGGATTATTATTACAAAAAGCAGAAATATCTAAAATTATTTCTGGAACATTGAAGTCTATTATAGGGTTCCTTATTATCAATATAGGAGCTGGAGTTATAGTAGGTGCTTTAAGTATATTCCAACCTATGTGGGCTGAGGTATTTGGTCTATCATCTAATAGTATGCCTACAAATTTTATGGGATTTGATTCATTTAATGCTTCGTTTGGGGGATATATTGCATTAATAATGACATTGGGATTTTTAGTAAATGTATTATTAGCTAGATTTACAAAATTTAAATACATTTACTTAACAGGTCATATGATGTTTTGGACTACTGCAATTTTCTTAGGAATTATAATAAATGTAAAACCAGAAGTATCTATGGCTGTTATTGTTCCTATACTATCAATAGTAATGGGTATATATTGGACTTTTCAACCTGCTTTAACACAAAAATATATGGTGAAAATTACAGGAACTGAGTCAATAGCTCTTGGGCATACTGTAGGTATTGGTGCGTGGCTATCAGCTGTTTTAGGTAAATTTGTTGGAGGGAAAAACCCAAGGTCTGCAGAAGATATTAAGATATCAGGTAATTTATCATTTTTAAGAGACTCTAATGTTATTACAGCTATTACGATAGGCTCCTTGTTTATAATTGGTTCTGTAGTATTAATCTTCAAAGATACTGAGGTTGCCAAAGGTTTAGTTGCTTCCTCAGGTTCACAAAACTTTATTATTTATAGCATCATTAAATCATTAGAATTTACAGCTGGTATTGCAGTAGTACTATTCGGAGTTAGATTGTTTATTGGAGAACTTATACCAGCATTTAAAGGAATTTCAACTAAAATTGTACCAGGAGCTATTCCTGCTATTGATTGTCCAGTAGTATATCCATATGCTCCAAATTCAGTAATATTTGGATTTTTAGGAGCTTTTATAGGCGGGCTAATCTGGATGATTATATTAGGAAATACAGTTGGTTACATTTTTGTACCAACAATGATAGTATTATTCTTCCATGGTGCTACAGCAGGAGTATTTGGTAATTCAACAGGTGGATACAAAGGTGCTTTATTAGGTGGATTTATTATTGCTACAATAGTAGCAGTAGGTCAATTTTATACAGTTATGCATCTACTTCCTAATACCATTCCAGACACAGCATCTTGGGCAGCAGATACAGATATGTTTATACTTGGACCATTATTCTATTTTGTAACAAGCATATTTAAATAAAAAAAACAATGTAGTAGAGCAATCTACTACATTGTTTTAAATGGGAGGTTAGTATGTCATTTATTAGAACTTTGTTAAAAGATATTGACCCAAATAATTTAGGAATTACAAATGGGCATGAACACATCATATGTCGACCACCCTATTGGGTTGAAAAAGGAAATGATGATCTTATACTAGACAATCCACAAAAGTCATTATCAGATGTTTTGGATTTTAAAAATTATGGAGGAAATTCAATAGTAGATGCTACTGCAATAGATTATGGTAGAGATGTGGAAGCTGTTGCAATTATATCTAAAGAATCAGGTATAAACATTATTGGTACAGGAGGTTTTAATAAAAGTTTTTTATGGAAGGCTAAAATACCAAACCATTTAAAAGCGATTGTAGGTAACTATGATACTTTTGAAGAAATGATAGAGAAAGAGACCGTTGATAATCTAGTGGAAATGGTAAAAAAGGAAGTTGAAGTAGGTTTAGAAGGTACAAAATACAAAGCTGGTCAGATTAAGTTTGGAACTGGTTATAATTCAATTCACCCATTAGAAATCAAAACTATAGAGGTAATAGCTCAGGTTCATAAATTAACTGGGGCTCCAATTCATGCTCATACAGAGGCTGGAACAATGGCTATCGAACAGATAGAGATATTAAAAAAAGAAGGAATTGACCTGAGAAATGTATCCATTGGGCATATGGATAGAAATATAGATTTATATTATTATGAAAAAATTGCATCCACAGGGGCTTATTTATCATTTGACGGACTTGGAAAGAATAAATATGGCCCTGAAAGTGCTAGGATTAATGCAATAATAAGCTTAATTAAAATGGGATATTTAAATCAAATAATTTTAGGAGGAGATACTGCCAGAAAATCATATTACAGAAGTTATGGTTATGGTTTGGGATTAGAATGGTTACTAAAAAGATGGATTCCAAGATTTAAAGATGAATGTTTTAGAAACGGGTTAGATGGAGAGGAAATAACAAAAAAATTGTTAATAGAAAATCCAAAAGAATATTTAACATTTAAGGAGATTAAAAATGTATAAGGTAAGTGATTATAATTCTGGAAATATAATAGAAGCATATATGAAAAAAAAGAATGTTATTTTTCCTATTGGGGCTATAGAAGCTCATTCAGATCATTTACCCCTCTCTACTGATAATATTTTAGTTGAAAAATATAGTCAATGGTTAGCTGAAAGGACGGATTCTTTAGTATTACCTGTATTACCTTTTGGTCAGGTTTGGAGCCTATCAGATGCACCTGGAAGTATTAATATTAAAGAAGAAACTATGGTTGATATGATTGTTGATGTGATTGCAAGTCTTCATAAGGATGGGGTTAAGATGGTCACTATTATTTCTTCTCATTTTGGAAATATTAATGCCATTAAAACTGCTGCTAGAAAGGCTTATAAAGAACTTCCGATTAAAGTAATTTATTTTACTTATCCTGGTATACAAGAAGTTAAATCTAATTTTAAAAATCTTAATGATCATCCACTCTTTTTGCATGCATGTGAAGTTGAGACATCTATGATGCTTTATGTAGATAAGAATTTAGTTGATATGACTAAAGCAAAAAAAGGTACAATGAGCGTTCCTAAAGAAGTAGATTATACACCAATGAAATGGACAGAATTTAGTGATAATTATATTATTGGGGATGCATCATTTGCAACGGAAGAAAAAGGTGGGGAAGTATTTAATTACGTTTTAGAAAAAGCTTCTAATATTATTTTACTTGAAAAATCCAAACTTTAAAGGAGGAGAATTATGAGCTTTGCCTATATGAATAAAATTAATGAAATTTTAGACAATGTTAGGGAGCATGAAACAGATAATATTAATAAAGCTACTGAAATGGTTGTAAATGCCATATTAAATAAGAATTCATTATTTATCTTTGGAGCATCACATGCGGGGATATTAGCTGAGGAGGTTTTTTATAGAGCGGGTGGTTTAGTATTGTTTAATCCTGTATTTGCAAAAGGGCTGGCATTGGATTCCAAACCTATATCTATTACTAGTGAAATGGAAAGACTAGAGGGATATGGAACATTACTGGCTAAGAAAACTCCTATAAAACAAAATGATATAGTCTTTGTTCATTCCGTATCAGGCAGAAATCCTGTTAGCATTGAATTTGCAATTGAATCTAAGAATAAAGGTGCTGAGGTTATATGCATAACAAATATGGCATATTCCAAATCTGTTAACTCAAGACATAGTTCAAATAAGAAGTTATATGAGGTTTCTGATTTGGTAATCGACAATCATGGCGATATAGGTGATTCTTGTGTTGAATTAGAAGGTTATCAACAAAAAGTAGGTGCTACTTCCACAGTAATAGGTGCTACAATTATGAATACTATTGTAACTGAGGTAACTAATATGCTTATAGAGAAAGGAGTAGATCTACTTCCAATATTTTATAGTGCAAATTTAGATGGCGGGGATGAAAAAAACAGAAAAATAATTAATGAATATAGAAATTTAATTCATTATGAGTTATAAGAATAGTTAAGCCCTAGAAGTTTAAAATATTAAACTTTTAGGGCTCTATTTAATTATTTTTAATGGATTCTAAGATATCTTTTAGAATTGTTTGTGAAACTTTTAAATAACGTTGGTTTGTACTAAGGTCATAAGTATATTCTTTTGCTGAAAAATGTATTTCTTTACATTTTGTTATTTTTAATACATCACTTACATTATGAGGATTAATTCCGCCTGCAGGCATAATACTAATTTTATCTCCATATTTTTTTTGCAGATAGGCAATCATTTCAACTCCCTTAAGAATATCCCCTTTATGGTTTCCGCCTTCTGTTAGAACTCTATTGACACCTAAATCAATTAATTGACAAATAGCTTTCTCTAAGTCTTTAGTATAATCGAAAGCTTTATGGAATACTGCTTCTTTATTTCCAATTATATCAATCATTCTTTTAATAGATTCGGTATCCAATTCTCCATTTTCCTTTAAAAAACCAAAAACTATACCATCAGAACCATTTTCCAATAATAATTTTGCATCCTCTAACATAGTATTTAATTCATTTTCATAATAATTAAAACCAGCACCTCTTGTCCGAACCATTGTGATTATTGGTAAATTGGTTATTTGTTTTGCCATTTTAAGAGTGCTTATAGTAGGTGTAAGCCCTAGTAGTTCAATTGCCTGATTTAATTCTATTCTGTCAACATTTGCTTCTGTTGCTGTAATTATGTCATTTAATGATCCACACATAATTTCAATTTTTATCCCGTTAATCATAATAATCATCTCCTTTTATATTGTGCTATTAGTATATTTAATTAAACACATTCAGGTTTAAATATGTATATATTTATAATTAGTTTAAATATAGATATTACATTAAGTATATGTTATATCTTACTATAAATCTAACATAAGTTGATATATATATTGAAAAGTGTTTACTTTTTTTGATAGGATGTATCTGACACAATGATTTATCTTCCTTTATATTTGTCGTTACTTACATTGCATAGGATATCTCATTGGGTTTTAACAAAAAAGTAAGGTCACTTCAACAACTTTAGCAATTATTTTATTATGCAAATGTCAAAGTCCAGTTTTTTAGCATAATTCATATTGTAAAACTATATTTAGTATTGTAAAACTTTTTATAAAAAAGGTATTTACAAAGTTAAAGTAATATGCTAATATTAAGGAAATCGGTTTTATGGGAATGTGATTTGGCAATGCAGAACAAGCAATTATACAAAAATATTAAGCAAACGGGGTAATAAAATGAGTAGAACTGGTAGAGTTCAAGCTATAGATAGGGCTGTTATGATTTTAAATTGTTTTAATGAAGATAGAAAAGAATTAAAATTATCTGATATATCCGAAATACTTGATTTAAATAAGAGTACTGTACATGGAATAATAAGTACACTAAAATATCATGGGCTAATAGACCAAGATGAAGAAACACAAAAATATAGGTTAGGATTGTACTTAATGGCTTTAGGCGAAAGGGTTGCAAATTCCTTAGACATTATTGAGATATCTAGCCCAATTATAAAGGAACTTTGCATTAAGGCAGAAGAAACTGTTCATTTAGGCACACTGGATAATATGGAAGTTGTATATATAGATAAAAAAGAATCTAATCAATCTATGAGGATCTTTTCAGCAATTGGAGCTAGGAATCCAGCTTACAGCACTGGTATAGGAAAGGCATTATTAGCATATGTAGGTAAAGAAAAACTAAATAAAATTATACCCGATGAATTGGAGGCTTATACCGCAAATACCATTACAAAAAAATCTGATTTATTAAAAGAGTTGGAGAGAATTAGGCAAAATGGCTATTCAATGGATAATGAAGAAAATAATGTTGGATTAACATGCATAGCAGCACCTGTATTTGATAATCATGGATTTGCTAAATATGCAATTAGTGTATCAGGTCCCACCATAAGGATGAACTATAAAAAGATAGAAGAAACTAAAGAGCTGGTAGTAGAAGCAGCAAATGAAATATCAAAAAAACTTGGGTATAAAATTTAGGGCAATATGCCCTAAAATTTGGACCATATGTGAGAATGTGATTTGGCAATGATGAACGATGAGGAGGTGAGGTTTAGACAAAGTATCATTGGACTTGTATTATACATATCTAATTGACCAAAAATTAAATAAGGAGAGTGTAATAATGAAAAAAAGTAAAATTATGTTATTATCTTTAGTTTTAGCATTGACTCTTGTATTCACGGCATGTAGTAGCGGAAATAAAAATGTTACTACCAATGCCGATAATTCCAAACAAGTGGAAGCAAAGGTTTTTAAATTAGGACATATTGCAGCGCCAGGAACAGCTTATGACAATTTTGCAAATGAATTCAAGAAACTTGTTGAAGAAAGGTCAAATGGAAGATACAAAATAGATGTATATCCTGCAGGACAATTGGGAGTAGATAGAGAATTAATGGAATCCCTTCAAGTTGGTAATGTTGATTTTACTATAATTACTGCATCAGATATTAATCAATTTGTACCAGAAATGGCTGTCCAAGATTTACCATACTTATTCATGAGTTGGGATCACGTTGAAAAATTCTTAGATTCTGATTTAGCTAAGGAATTCTATGGGCTAACTGAATCTGTAGGACTAACAACATTATCATTTATGCCTAGAGGTTTTAGACATGTAACTAGCAATATTAAACCTATAAAAACTCCCGATGACTTAAAAGGTTTAAAGATAAGAGTAGCTGAAAGTGAAATATATATTGATACCTTTAAGGCATTAGGTACAAATGCACAAGCTATGGCATGGAGTGAAGTATTTACAGCATTACAACAAAAAACAATAGATGCACATGAAAATACTGTTATAACAACAAGGGATTATAAGATAAATGAAGTACAAAAATATATGTCTGAAACTGGTCACTTCTTTGCATTTGCTGCTTTACAAATGAATTCAAAATTACTTAATGAAATGAATGCAGAAGATCAAGAGATGATTAGAAAAGCTGGACATGATGCTGCTATAACATTAGGTAAGATACAAAAAGAAGCTGAAGAATCAGCTAAAAAAGAACTTATAGATAAAGGTATGGAATTTAATGAAGTGGATAATAAAGCAGATTTTCAGGCTTTAGTGCAACCTGTTTATGATAAATTCTTAAAATCACATAGTGGCAAATATCTAGAAGCAATTCAAAAGCTAAATTAATTTTTTTAGTGGGGGTGTCTATAGACCCCCTTTACATACAAAGATTTGAATAGGGGGGAGTTAAATTGAAAATTCTTAATAAGATAAGTTATATATTGAACAAATTTTGTGGTTATTTTCTTATTTTATGTTTTTCTGTTATGACAATTACATACTTTGGACAAATAGTTTTAAGATATGTATTTAGTACTGGCATACATTGGACAGAGGAGTTGACAAGATATACAAATATAGCACTGGTAATGGTAGGTGCAGCTGTATTAGCAGGGAGTAATTCACATATTAATGTAAGTATATTGGAGACTTTAGTACCTAAAAAGGCAAAAAAATGGGTTATTTTAATACAACAATTACTTACTATCATTTTCTTTGGTGCAGCAATTTTTATAGGTTTAGATATGCTAGAGCTAGCAGGAACACAACTATCAACTAATATGAGGATTCCCATGAAACTTGTATATAGTATTTTTCCAATATCATTTACTATATTAGTTTTTCAAACTCTAGTCTTTATATTAAATGATATATTCGGATTAGGAGAAAGGGAGGTGGTATAATGGGAGGATTATTATTTGGTAGTGCGTTAGGATTATTAGCCATAGGTGCTCCTATTGTTGTAGGTTTAGGATTAGCATCACTAATATTTGCATATGCAAATAATATTCAAACAGTAGTTATTATACAAAAGTTATTTGCAGGAATTGACTCCGCAGCATTATTAGCAGTCCCATTTTTCATCCTAGCTGGAGATTTAATGAATAGAGGTGGAATTGCAAAGCGAATAGTAAATATGACATCAGCTGTGGTCGGAAATATACATGGAGGTTTAGGCATTGTTGGAATTCTTGCATGTATGTTTTTTGCGGCTATTTCAGGTAGCGGTATTGCCACAGCAGCAGCTATAGGAGGAGTAATGATGGCAGGAATGTTAAGAGCAGGTTATAGTAAGGGTTTTAGTGCTGCTATTATTGCATCAGCAAGTCCCATAGGAATAATAATTCCACCAAGTATTGCATTTATAATTTATGCTGTATTAGCAAAAGTTTCAGTTGCTGATTTATATAAAGTAGGATTTCCTGCTGGAATTATTGTAGGAATTGCTTTAATGTTCCCAACTTACTTTGTTGCAAAGAAAAGAAAATATAAAGAAAGAGCAGAGAGAATAGCATCTGGAGAAATAGTAATCGAGGGAATTTCAGAAATTAAAGAAGAAAAGGAAAAGAAGCTTTCTGGATTTAAATATTTTATAGACTCTATTTGGGCACTTGGCACTCCGTTTATAATTGTAGGAGGAGTTTTTGCAGGTATATTTACACCAA
Source organism: Tissierellaceae bacterium (assembly GCA_033809995.1). Taxonomy (GTDB): domain Bacteria; phylum Bacillota; class Clostridia; order Tissierellales; family Tissierellaceae; genus Paratissierella. The sequence goes on along the minus strand of JAPXKQ010000041.1, from coordinate 10,194 downwards.
CTGAATCTGCTGTAGTTGCAGTAGTTTATTCTATCATTATAGGAATATATGTCTATAAGGAAATGGAATGGAAGGATATACCGCAAGTATTTTTAGGTTCTGCATTATCCACTGCAGGGATAATGATAATAATGGCGGCGGCAGCACTATTTGCTTGGGTTATGGTTTATGTACAAATTCCACAAAAGATGCTTGATACAGTATTAGGATTAACCCAAAGTAAAGGATTAATTTTGATAATAATAAATTTAGTTGTTCTTATTGCAGGTATGTTTATGGAATCAGCTGCAATTCAATATATTTTAGTTCCAATTGCTTTGCCAATTATATTGAAGTTGGGTATTGATCCAATACACTTTGGTATAATGTTAGCTACTAACCTAGCCATTGGCATGTTGACACCTCCTTTTGGGGTTACACTTTTTACAACTGCAAGAACATTCAATACAAGCATACAAGATGTGACAAAAGAGGTTTTACCTTTTCTTATTGCACTAATCATAGCTTTAGCAATAATAACATTTATTCCACAAACAGTTATGTGGGTTTTGTAGGGTAATTAACGAAAATTTATAAATATAGGGGGAAAAATTATGACAAATCTAAAACCTGAAATTGCAAAAAGAATTAATACAGGTGGGTATATGACCAATTATCATGATGAAGGTGAGGGATTTCCAGTATTATTAGCTCATGGCTCTGGACCAGGGGTTTCTGCTTGGGCAAATTGGAGGCTGATTATACCTGTATTGTCAAAATCAAGAAGGGTAATAGCTCCAGATATGGTGGGCTTTGGATATACAGACAGACCTGAAGGACTGGAATTAAATATGAAGACATGGGTAAAGCAAACAATCAACTTTTTAGATGCATTAGGAATAGAGAAGACAGATATAGTAGGTAATTCTTTTGGTGGTGCATTGGCACTTGCACTTGCTATTGATTATCCTGATAGAATAAGAAAAGTTGTACTTATGGGAGCCATGGGAGTTGAATTTCCAATAACAGAGGGTCTAGATTTAGTATGGGGGTATGAACCATCCGTTGAAAACATGAAAAAGATGTTAAACTTATTTGTATATAATAAAGAAATAGCTACAGATGATTTAGCAAAAATGAGATATGAAACAAGTATAGAACCAGGCTTTCAAGAATCATTTTCGTCTATGTTCCCAGAGCCTAGACAGCAATGGGTGGAGTTTATGGCAAGAACAGACGAGGAAATAGCTAATATTAAACAACCTACATTAATCATTCACGGTAGAGAGGATGCTGTTATTCCTGTAGAAAATTCATACAAGTTATTTAATTTAATAGATGATGCACAACTTCATATTTTTGGACATTGCGGACACTGGACGCAAATTGAACAAACAGATAAATTTTCTAAATTAGTAGATAATTTTTTATCAGAGTAGTTAAATGGGACACTTTGGTGTCCTATAAAACAAGCCTTATGCCAGAACATCATTTGGTATAAATGAATGGGAGGATTACGATGAATAAATCTAAGTATGAAGAGATTGCAAAAAAATTAAAAGAAGCTGAGAAGAGTTGCATATCTGTGGGACCTATATCCAAAGATAATCCGTGGTTAGAAATTAAGGACGCCTATGAGATACAGCTTGTTAATATAGAAAAAGAAGTTCTATCTGGAAATGATATTACTGGAAAGAAAATTGGTTTAACCTCGCTAGCAATGCAAAATATGCTAGGTGTAAATCAGCCAGATTTTGGGCATTTGTTAAATAGCATGGAAATTAAGAATAATACTGTTCAAAGAAATGACTTATTACAGCCTAAGACCGAAGGGGAAATAGCTTTTGTTTTAAGTAAGGATTTAATTGGACCAAATGTAACTGTAGAAGATGTATTGGACGCAACAGAATATATTGCAGCTTCAATTGAAGTTGTCGATAGTAGAGTTGCAGATTGGAAGATTAATATAATTGATACAATTGCTGATAATGCATCATCAGGAATGTTTGTAATAAGCGATAAAAAGGTAAATCCCAGAGAAATAGATTTAAAAAAGATAAAAATGGAGCTTTATAAAAATGGTAAAAAGATAAATGAGGGTAATGGAACGGACGTATTAGGAGATCCTGCCTATTGTGTAGCTTGGCTTGCTAATACATTATGGGAATTTGGTGTTGTTCTTAAAAAAGGTGAAATAGTATTGTCTGGTGCATTAACAGCTGCTATAGATGCGGAAGCTGGAGATGAATTTAAGGCTGTTTTTACAGAATTAGGTGATATAGGAGTTAAATTTATTTAGCAACCTATGTTTTCATTATAAATAGAGTAAGTAAGGGAGGTTAAATATTGGAAAAGGTCAAAGTAGGTATAATAGGTCCAGGAAATATTGGATTGGATTTATTATATAAAATAAAAAGAAGTGAACTTTTAACTCCAGAATTAATTGTTAATGTTAGACCATCCAAAGGTATTGATTACGCCAATAAGATGGGAATTAGAACTTCCACAGAGGGCGTAGATGCAATTATTAGAGAAGAAGATATAAAGATAGTATTTGATTGTACAAGTGCATCTGCACATTTGGTCCATGGGCCATTATTAAAGGAAAGTGGAAAATTTGCAATAGACTTAACTCCTGCAGCTATAGGTCCTTATTGTGTTCCAGCTGTTAACTTAAATGATAGACTATTAGAAGAAGATAATGTAAACTTAGTAACCTGTGGAGGTCAAGCTACTGTACCTATAGTTGCAGCTATAAATGAAGTAGCAGATGTAACTTATGCGGAAATAGTATCTGCGGTAAGTAGTAAAAGTGCTGGACCAGGTACAAGAAAAAACATTGATGAATTTACAGTAACAACTAGAAAAGCATTAGTTGAAGTTGGAGGGGCTGACGAAGCAAAAGTCATAGTAATACTTAATCCAGCTGAACCACCAATTTATATGAGAAATACTATTTATACAAAGGTAAAAAATCCTGATATTAATCTTATTAGGGATGCTGTTCATAAAATGGTCGATAAAATCAAGAAATATGTTCCAGGTTATACTATACTCCTTGAACCTATTATTCAAGGCGATATTGTTACTACAATGATTCAGGTAGAAGGTCTTGGAGATTATTTGCCAGTGTATTCAGGCAACCTAGATATCATTAATGCGGCAGCTATTAATATTGCTGAATCCTATGCAGAAAAATTGTTAGGGGGTAAGTTCTATGCCTAGAATATTTATAACTGATACTAGTCTAAGAGACGGAAGTCATAGTGTATCACATAATTTTACTCCCGATGATGTTATAAAGGTTGCTGGTGCATTGGATGAAGCAGGGATTGATATCATTGAATTAGGTCATGGAGATGGTTTAACAGGTTCTACAATAAACTATGGCTTTTCAAGAAACACTGATTATGAATTAATTGAAGCTGCAGCTTCTGTAATTAAAAATGCAAAATTAGCGGTACTTCTTATACCTGGCATTGGTACAGTAGAGGATTTAGAAAGAGCTAAAAAATGTGGTGCTACTGCTGTTAGAATTGCAACTCACGTAACAGAAGCAGATATTTCAGAGCAGCATATAAAAGCTGCCAAAGAAATGGGATTATTTACTGTAGGATTTTTAATGATGTCACATATGGCCGATGTAGATAGAATTGTTGAGGAAGCACTTAAAATGGAGAGTTATGGTGCAGATGTGGTTTATGTAACAGATTCTGCTGGAGCAATGCTTCCAAAGGATGTGACAGAAAAGATATCTGCTTTAAAGAGAAATTTAAAAATACCTATAGGTCATCATAGTCATAATAATTTAGGAGTAGCTATAGCTAATAGTTTAGCAGCTATTGAAGCAGGAGCGACCTATATAGATGGTTCTTTATCAGGATTAGGTGCAGGAGCTGGTAATACTTCAACAGATATGTTGGTGGCTGTATTAAATAAAATGAATATAGAACATAATGCAGATTTATATAAGACTATGGATGCTAGTTCGAAGGCATTGGCACCAGTATTGGAGAAAAATGGGGTTCACCCACAGCTAAATCTTGATGCAATGATAATTGGTTATGCAGGAGTGTATTCAAGCTTTTTACTTCATGCAAAGAGAGCATCTGAAAGATTTAATGTAGATTTAAGGGATATATTAATTGAACTTGGTAAACGTCGTGCAGTAGGTGGTCAGGAGGATTGGATTATCGAAGTTGCTCATGAATTAAGTTTAAAATAATAGTTGCTGTTTCATAGGCATTTTGCCCCTCTATTAAAAGGTCAAGGCATTAATCATGAAAGTGGTTAATGTTTTGATTTTTTTTGCACCACAATATATCGATGGATTAATTACATATTTTTTGTTAGAATAGAATGTAAGAAACGCCATAGAGCAAATAAATATAAAAATTCACAATGCACAATGCACAAATCACAATTATGAAAGTCAAAATCTGGGGTCAGGAAAAATAGACCCAACAGAATGACCCAAAAACGGAGATCCTTCGGTAGCGGTGATATACTGTCCGTCTCAGGACGACTCTCCGAGTCGATTGTGAACTGTGAATCGTGAACTGTAAATTGAAGATAATTGTGCATTGTGATTTGTGATTTGTGAATTGACATGAAAGGGTGATATATTGGAAGATATTTATTTAGATAGGGAAAACTTATCAAATATAAGAACAATGGTAGAAGAAATAGGTGTTTCTCTTTGACTTAGAAGGTTTAAGAGAAAAAGCGACAAATTTAGAAAGATTGTCTTATGAGGAAGGTTTTTGGAATGATATAGAAAAAGCTCAAAAGACAATGCAAGAAATTAAAGGAATTAATGCTGAAATAAAAGAATATGAGGATTTAATAGAGGAAATTGATGATTTAGAAACATTTATCCAATTAGTAATAGATGAAGAATCCTACGAGGATTATAAGGAGATAAAAAAAGGATTAGATGATTTATTAAAGAAGGCTGAGGATTTTAAATTGTCCACATTACTTAGTGGTGAATTTGATAAAAACAATGCTATTCTTTCAATACATTCAGGAGCTGGAGGACTTGAGGCTCAAGATTGGGCTGAGATGCTACTAAGAATGTATAGAAGATGGGCAGAGTCAAGGGGATTTGGCGTTGAAACATTAAACTTATTATCTGATACTGAAGGTGGAATTAAATCTGTAACACTACTCATTAAAGGTTTTAATGCTTATGGGTATTTAAAATCTGAAAAAGGAGTGCATAGATTGGTCCGTATCTCACCTTTTGATTCTTCAGGTAAGAGACATACATCATTTGCTAGTATTGATGTTTTTCCAGAATTAAATGAAGATGTAAATGTTGAAATCAATGAAAAGGACTTAAAAATAGACACATATAGATCTACAGGTGCTGGGGGACAGCATGTCAATACTACTGATTCAGCCATTAGAATTACACATATTCCAACAGGAATAGTAGTTCAATGTCAATCAGAAAGATCTCAACATATGAATAGGGAAACTGCTCTAAAAATGCTAAAAGCTAAATTGATACAAATCAAAGAAGAAGAAAATAAAGAAAAGATAGAAGATATTCAGGGCAGCTATTCCCAAATAGGATGGGGTTCCCAAATCAGATCATATGTATTCCATCCATATAGTATGGTCAAAGACCACAGAACTAATGCTGAGGTTGGAGATGTTTATAGAGTTATGGACGGAGATATTAATATATTTATTAATGAATATTTGAAGCAAAAAGCCCTTAGTTAATGGGCTTTTTTTGTGGCTGTAATATTTTTGTAATAGATTTGTAATGTTTCTGTAAAAAATCTCCATTTTAAGAAGGAATTTTAAAATTTATGTAGAATATAATAATATAGTATTTAATGTTGAAAGGTAGGAGAAAATGAATATTTTAGAAACTCTAGCTAAAGAATTAAATTTAAAGTTGAATCATGTAAAAAATGTAGTGGAATTATTGGATGAGGGAAATACAATTCCCTTTATTGCCAGATACAGAAAAGAGCAAACAGGAGAAATGAAAGACACGGTTTTAAGAGACCTTTCCAATAGATTAAACTATCTTCGAAATTTAGAATCAAGAAAAGAAGAGGTTATTAGACTAATAGAGGGCCTTGGGAAATTAACTGAAGAATTAAAAGAGGAAATCTTAAAATCGGAGACATTACAAAGAATTGATGATTTATATAGACCATATAGACCAAAGCGTAGGACAAGGGCTACTATAGCTAAGGAAAAAGGCTTGGAAGGATTAGCAGAAATCATCTTAAAACAGGAAATTGATGAATCGGAATTTAAAAGAGTTTTGCCAACATATATTAATGAGGAAAAGGAAGTATATAGTGAGGAAGAAGCATTGGCAGGAGCGATGGATATTATAGCGGAGATGGTTTCTGATGATGCTGATTATAGGGCTACTATTAAAAAAATGGCTCGAGATAAAGGATTTATTGTAGTAGAAGGGGTAGACAAGGACGAAAGAACTGTTTATGAGATGTATTATGAATTCAAGGAGCCTATTAAATCCATTGCAAACCATAGAATATTAGCAATTAATAGAGGAGAAAAGGAAAAGAAATTAAAGGTAAGCTTAAATATATTAGACGAAGATATTATAAATTTGTTAAAGTCTAAGATAATTAAAAATTCTAAAAATGTCACAACTCCATATCTAGAATCTGCTATAGAAGATGGCTATAAAAGATTATTATTCCCTTCAATTGAAAGAGAAATTAGAAATAATTTAACTGAAAGAGCGGAAGAAGAAGCTATAAATGTATTTTCTATTAATCTTAAACCGTTACTTATGCAACCACCCATAAAAGGGAAAAATGTGTTGGCGATAGACCCAGGATTTAGAACGGGCTGTAAAGTTGCAGTCATAGATGATACAGGAAGATTATTAGATTATACAACTGTTTATCCGACAGAGCCGCAAAGCAAAATAGAAGAAACAAAGGATATATTAAAGAATTTGATAAAGAAATATAAAGTAAGCCTTATTTCTATAGGAAATGGTACAGCATCCAGGGAAACAGAGTTAGTTGTAGCTGAAACGCTAAGAGAACTGAAAGATAATATATCTTATGTAATTGTAAGCGAAGCGGGTGCATCTATTTATTCAGCATCAGAATTGGGTGTAAAGGAATTTCCAAATTTAGATGTTTCTATTAGGGGAGCAGTATCTATTGGTAGGCGATTGCAAGACCCGCTGGCAGAGCTGGTAAAGATTGAGCCAAGACATATTGGTGTAGGTCAGTACCAGCATGATTTAAATCAAACTAAATTGGATGAAGCACTCACTGGGGTTGTGGAGGATTGTGTTAATACAGTAGGAGTAGATTTGAATACAGCAAGCCCTTCATTACTAAAATATGTATCAGGAATTTCTACTAGAGTTGCAAATAGTATTGTAAGTCATAGAGAGGAAAATGGGAAGTTCAGATTAAGGGAAGAATTACTTAAAGTTAAGGGTCTTGGAGAAAAAACATATAAACAATGTGCTGGTTTTTTGAGAATCCCTGAGGGGGATAATCCTTTAGACAATACGGGCGTCCATCCAGAGTCATATGATATAGCTAGAGAGCTATTAAATATGGATTATAAAAATGTTGATATATTAAATATATCAAAAGAATTAGAAGTTGGAGTTCCTACCTTACGAGATATAGTTAAAGAGTTAGAAAAGCCAGGAAGGGATCCAAGAGATGAAATGCCAAAGCCTATATTAAGACAAGATGTAATGAAAATAGAAGACTTAAAAATAGATATGGAAGTTCACGGAACTGTAAGAAATGTAGTTGATTTTGGAGCTTTTGTTGATATAGGTGTTAAGGAAGATGGGCTAATTCATATATCGGAATTATCAAATAATTTTATTAAACATCCAAAGGAAGTTGTAAAAGTAGGAGATATTGTTAAGGTGAAAATAATAGATATAGATTTTAAAAGGGGTAGAATATCCTTGAGCATGAAGGGTTTAGAATAGGGGGGGATACTTATGCTGAAATCTACCGAATTAGACGATAAGGAATTGTTCGGTATGGAGAGTTTCAAGATAATGGTAGATTTATCAGAGGGAGTTTTTCATGATTTAAAAAATATATTAGCAACTATATCTGGATTAGCACAATTATCGCTAATGAAAACCTTAGATAGGGATGTAGAGACAAACCTTATAAATATCGTTCAGGCAACATTGAGTTTCAAAGATGCATTAGACAGGTATTATAATTTTACACAAGGCTACAATGAGGAAGAAAAAAAGCCATATAATTTACAAGATATAATACTTAAAACTATTGAAATGGTTCGATTTAAACTCGATATATTGAATACCTTAGGCAAAGAAATCCAACTAAATCTTAGTATTAATTCTTATTCAAGAATATTTTGTAATGAATATGAGATTAAACAAAGCCTATTAAATATACTTATGAACAGTATAGAATCTATGGAGGAAGATGGTGGGAAATTATCGATTAAGCTATATGATATAGATAATTGGGTATTTATAGAAGTAGAAGATACTGGTGTTGGAATTTCCCCGGAAAATCTTGAAAAAATATTTAAGGTTGAATTTACTACCAAGGAGAAGGGAACAGGCCTTGGATTAAAAATAGCCAAAAGAAGTATTGAGAAATTCGGTGGTAATATTGAATTAACCAGTGAGTTGGCATTGGGTACAAGGGTTTTGATTGCCTTTCCCATTTATTGTGAGAATTGAAATAAGAGGTGTCAAATGAAATTAGGACTAATTATAAATCCCATTGCAGGAATGGGTGGTAAAGTTGGACTTAAAGGTACAGATGGAATTGAAATATTGGAAAGAGCAAAGAGCTTAGGTGCTAAACCTGAATCACCAGAAAAGGCAAAGAAGGCTCTGGAAATTTTATTTTCAATAAAGGATCAGTTGGAGATATATACTTATCCAGGGGATATGGGTGAGAATGAGGCAATAGAAGTAGGTTTTGATCCAATTGTACTAGGGAAAATATATGATACTACAGGTCCATTGGATACTGAAGAGGCTGCAAGGAAAATGATTGATGCAGGAGTAGATCTAATTCTTTTTGCAGGTGGAGATGGTACCGCAAGAAATATTTACAGTGTAGTAAATAATAAGGTGCCTGTAATTGGCATACCAGCAGGTGTAAAAATTCACTCAGGAGTATATGCAAATCACCCAAAAAGTGCAGGAGAAATTGCTCTAAAATATCTGTTGGATGAAGATATGGAAACAAAAGAAGCAGAGGTTATGGACATAGATGAAGAAGCCTTTAGAGAAGGAATAGTAGCAGCAAAGCTATTTGGATATATGAATATACCATATATTCCAGAACTATTACAAACTCAAAAAGATGGTGGAATAGAATCGGAAGAAGCAGCCATTGATGGAATTTCTGATAAAATTATAGATGAAATGGAGCCTGATACTTATTATATAATTGGCTCAGGAACTACAGTTAGACCTATAATGGAGAAATTGGGACTATCTAATACACTCCTTGGCATTGACATAATAAAGAATAAAGAACTCGTAGCATCTGATGTCAATGAAAAAGAAATATTAAATATAATAGATGGAAGTAAAGCTAAAATAATTGTAACTATAATAGGTGGTCAAGGATATATATTTGGCAGAGGTAATCAGCAGCTTAGTGGTGAAGTAGTAAAAAAAGTAGGCAAAGAAAATATCAGAATAATTGCAACTAGGAATAAACTTATGTCCCTAAATGACCGACCACTTTTAGTTGATACTGGGGACGAAGAGGTAAACCAATTGTTTAATGGTTATATGAAGGTATTAATAAACTATAATTCGGAGTTGGTTTATCCAGTGAAGGGACTGTAAATCAATTAACAATTAACAATTAACAATTAACAATTAAGAAATAACAATTAAAAAATAACAATTAAAAAATAACAATTAAAAAATAACAATTAAGAAATAACAATTGTTTTAGTGAATAAGTAATAGTGAATAATGAATAACTGAAAACAAGTTAACAACTAACAGGTAACAGCTAATAGCGAAGCTATCATTCCGAGCGTAGTCGAGGAATCTCCTATTTTAATTGTGAATTCGCATAAGTATCGTTTTTTTCTTGACAACAATAAATAATAGGAATATAATCCCATCTTTGACAGTTTGAAAAAATTAAGGTCTGAAATTCATTGAAAATTCAATGGTTTCAGACCTTTGGTATTAATTTCAAAACTGCACAATGT
>JAPXKQ010000040.1:0-21596 GCA_033809995.1 Tissierellaceae bacterium | reverse complement strand
GCAGATTACTTCTCTGTCATTAGATAAATCTTCTTTCCATGAGATTCTATCTATATCCCCTAAATTTATCTTCACAGTACTACCTATTGAATATTCATCGTCTAGCCAATCATCATCATCTAGATTTATATTGTTGATATCATTTTGCATTACAAATCCATTTGAAATATGTCTTTCAAAATTATCTATATCTTCTAGGGTGTTTTCAATATTGGTTAATAATTTTGTTAAGGTTATTCTAAAAGCATCTACTGAACTTTCTAGTCTTTTTAGTAGATTTATTCTCATCAAGGTCTGTAAACTTCTTTCCCTGTCAGACTGTCTTAAACTGCTAAGTCCTCCCCTTACTACTGTATCATATATATCACTGTAAAAGTTTATCCTACTCTTCAAAATGTAGTTAAAGGGAGCATATATGCTTAAATTCAACTTTGTAAGTTGGTTATAAATCTCATTATAATTTATTACATCTTTTCTCTCTGTTAATTTACTGAAATAAGAAATTGGCTTTAGCCTTGTTGGAAATTTCCCTATTTCCTCCGCATTATAGTATCTTTGAATATGCTTTCTTGAACGTGCTATTGTCAAGCTATCTAATAACTCAAAAAAATCAAAGTCTAGCATTTGTAATAATCTTTCAGTTGTTCTCTCATGATTTGGGAACTTTGACCATTTGTTGAAATTAAGTTGTGTCCTTCTAAAAATATCCTCTATTCCACGTTCAGTGTTAAGTTTTGCATTTATATTTGATGGATTCCCTTCGTATGCTAGTGCTAATTGATTTTTTAAGTCTGTAAACTTATTATTAACTGGGGTAGCAGAAAGCATTAGTACACCAGTCTTTACCCCTGGCTTTATCACATCATATAATAGTCTTTGATATCTGGTTTTCTTGTTTTTATAAGGATCATTATTTCTAAAATTGTGGGACTCATCTATAACAATTAAATCATAGTTAGACCAATTAAGTCTGCCTAAATTAATTCCATTACTATATCCACCATCCCTTGATAAATCTGTATGGTATAGTACATCATAATTAAATCTATCTTTTGATAGGATATTGTTTGTATAATTTTCTCTATAGGTATTCCAGTTTTCTGATAGTTTCTTAGGACAAAGAACTAATACGGATTTGTTTCTAAGTTCATAATATTTTATAACACCTAAAGCAGTAAAAGTTTTCCCAAGTCCTACACTATCTGCTAAGATACACCCATTATATTTTTCTAGTTTGTTTATAATACCTATGACTGCATCCCTCTGAAAATTATATAGTCTTTTCCATATTTCTGTTTCTTTGAAGCCTGTTGCTTCATTGGGCAATATATCTTCTGTAATATCCTCTAGAAATTCATTAAATATATTATAAAGGATAACAAAATAAATAAACTCAGGAGAATTTTCATTATAGACTGTTGAGATATAATCAATTACTTCATTTGTGATATCTTCTAATTTGTCTACATCATTCCATACCTGTTCAAAAAGGGTAAAATATGTTTTTGTCATTGAATAATCATCTAGTTTTATTACTATATTTGATAGATTGTTTCCCTTTTCATATCCTAAATCTACTGTAGTAAATCCGTTGGTTTGAGTATATGTATTTTTATTTATTTCACCATTTATATTTATAAACCCTTGAAGATTGGCATTAGTTTTATTTGATTTAAATGTTACTTTTCTTTTAATCCAATCGCTACACTCTTTTGCAATAGCTTTTTGTGTTAGTTCATTCTTTAGTTTAATTTCAAATTCTGTTCCATAAAGACTTCTTTCTCTATTTAATTTTGGAATGTAAAATTCTCTTTTTTCTTTATTTATTTTATCTTTTATAAAGGTTGGAGAATTGAAAATAAACTTTAGCTCTTCTATTCCTTCTAATTCTTTTTTCAAGGATTCATACGCATATATTGAGAAACATGAAGCAACTATAGATAGTTTGTCTCCCTTTTTAATTGTGTTCTTTAAATCATCACCTAACAGATTATTTATATTATCTATGATTTGCATATTAACACCACCGTTTTAGTAAAATGATTGTATATTTATACTATTCGACTAAAATCCTTAAAATCCTCTTTTTTATGCAAATTATAATGAAAAAGTCTCCTTATCTTATGATAAAGAGATTTGATGATAACCTTAATTCATTTACTATATTGTTAATTCTTAATCCTTGTCCTTTGCCATAATTTCCTCTATATTATCCAATATAAATTTCTTGCCCATATCATTTGCAACTACTTGCATATATTCTCTTCCTTCATAACTTCTTTTTACTTCAGAAAATCCATAATTTTGTGAAATTTCATTGATTGTAGTTCTTCTTTTTCCATCATTATTTTCAACTTCAGTTAGTATTCCCATTCTTTTAAGACCTTTGTTTATCAATAAACCTGAAATTTTTTTGCTTACCAATGGATTTATCGCCTTATTAATACATCTTGCAATTTCGTTAACTCCAATATCTCCTTCTGTAAATATGACACTTTCCTTTTGTTCAGGAGTTATAACAAAGTCTGTTAATTTAATATCCTTAGAGTATTCACCTTTGATTACATTATCTAATACTTCGGATACAAAGAAAAACATCCTAATTATCCTAGGGTCACTTAAGATGTGATCATTTTTTATTTCTTCACCATTTGTAGGATCTATACCATTTGCCAACTTTTGAATTATTTCTTTAGCTTTTCCTATTCTTTCAATATCTCTAATCATATGTATCCCTCCAGTTTTAAGTAATTTATCTTATATCTATATTGTAATATATACAATATAATAGTACAATATTAATGTGTAATAAAATTTATATTGAGGTGAAATAAAGTGAGTAAAGAAATTAAAAACTACACCTTTTCGTTGCCTATTGATTTATTAGATAAAGTCAGGGAATATTCTAATGAAGGCTATGTCCCTTCGGTTAACTTTGCGGTTAAAGAAGCAATAGAATATTATGTAAAATCTTTGGATAAACAAAAACTATATGAAGAGATGAAAAAAGCATCTAATGATCCATTATTCCTTTCTGATCTAAATGAAGTTATAGATGACTTTTTTAATATTGATTATGAACAGGATGGGGAGGAATAGTGATGGATTATCAATGGAATATATTCTGGGCTAATTTGAATCCAGTAGTAGGTTCAGAACAAAGGGGTTATAGACCAGTATTAGTCGTTTCTGAAGAAATAATTAACCAGGCTTTACCGATAGTTACTGTTCTAGCCATTACAACATGGAAAGAAGGTAGAAATATCTATCCTGTGGAAGTACTGTTATCATCTAAGGATTCTAATTTGCCCATGGATTCTATTGTCATGGCACATCAAATCAGGTCTATTTCGAAAGAAAGATTAACTGAGAAATGTGGATTTATTAGTGATGCAAAAATTAGAAACAAGATTAGAGATATAATAAAATTATATCTTGATGTTTAAGATGTTTAATAGGAGGAGCATCTACTCCTATTAATCATTTAAACCTGCATATATGCCAAGCTGCCCTTGTATTCTACTAATAATTTTCCTTTTATAAACTATCCTTACCTAAATATTATCTTTTCATCCTCTATTGATTCTACTATTGCTAAGGATTCTAATTTTATTCCCTTTTTTCTAATGTTTTTTCCACCATCTTGAAAGCCTTTTTCTATTACTATTCCTATTCCAGCTACATTGCATTTTGCCTTTGTTGCAATATCGAGCAGTCCTTCTACGGCTTTACCATTTGCCAAAAAGTCATCCAAAATTAATATATTTTCATTTTCATTTAAATATCTTTTTGATACTCTAATTGTATATAATTTATTCTTTGTATATGAATAAACTTGACTTTCATAAGTATCCTTGTCTAGGTTTTTTGATTCAGTCTTTTTAGCAAATACTACTGGGACATTAAAATATTGTGCCGTTATTACCGCTATGGCTATACCAGAAGCCTCTATCGTAAGAATTTTATCTACCTTCTCATTCTTAAATCTCTCTCTAAATTCTTTTCCTATTTCATTTAATAATTCAATATCTATTTGGTGATTCAAAAAACTATCTACTTTAATTATTCCTCCGTTTTTTATTGCACCATCTTTTATCATACGTTGTTTTAATAATTCCATTTTAATTACTCCTTATTTTGGGTATTCTTAATTTAAATTGACCAGAGTATTCATCTAAGTCACTAGGCTCAAGAATATCATATTTACTTTTTAATATCCTTCCTATTCATCATGCAAACTACATATATACCAAGCAGCTCTAGTATCCACATCAACCTTTTTAATATTTTCAAATACCTGTTTCATTTCTTCTTGGGCTATTTTTATAAAGTTAAAGTAGTCACCATTTTCCAACCACTCAAGTATAGTTGTTAAAGGGGCACGGTTTTCGTTATAATCATATATAATTACAAATTCCTTTGCTAATCTTCTCATTTCTTTATATAGTTTAATGCGTTCTTCAGGTTTAAGTCCATGGGCTACATAAGATGTTATAACTACATCATAGGATTTATCATCGAATGGTAGCCTTTTACCTGGTATCACATGTATTAGCTCAATGGGTAGACCATTAAGTCTCTTTTTCGCTTGAGCCAACATCCCCATTGAAGCATCGACTCCAGCTACTTCTAAACCATAGGTGTACATGGTCTTTAATAACGCGCCAGTGCCGCAACCAACATCCAATACATTTTCATATTTGGTTATATCAAATTCTTCTTTTGCATTCTCAATTATGATGGAAAAATATTTGGCTTGGAAATTGAAAAACATTCCATATATGGGTGCAATTTTATCGAATAATGACATTTATATTTCTCCTAAACAAGTTATAAGTCCCATAAGTCCATATTTCTCTTTATCTCGTCTATATGAATGAAATAAATCTGGATTTGAAAATGTTGATTGAGCAATATCCATAATATTTTCTTTTCTGATACCTTTTTCTATTAATATTCTTTTATTTATAGTAGTTAAATCAATTAAATACTTTATGTTATCTTTTTTAAATATTATATCCTTATAATCAAATTCATTTTTAAATAATTCCATTACATCTATATCAACTTCAAAATCCTCTTTACTGATTGATGGTCCCAGGACTGCTAATATATCTTTAGGATTGCAGTTATAGTTTTTTACCATAATGTCAACACCGTTGGCACCTATTTTTTGTAATGTTCCTCTCCATCCAGAATGGATATTGGCTTGAACCTTTTTTATTGGGTCAAATAATAAAATAGGTGTGCAGTCTGCGAATCTAGTAATTAATGCTATGTCTTTTTTATCTGTAATTAGACCATCTGTATTTGGAATAAATCTTCCAAAAGGACTTACTTCTCCTTGATTTATGTCTTTTATAATTTCAATATTGTTCGTATGTGATTGATATCCGTTATACAGTAGTTTTGGATTAATATCTAATAATTCATATACCAATTCTATATTATTTTTTATATCTTCAATGGATTTATTGGTTTTCATACCTATATCCATATCTATTGTTGTAAAAACATGCTTTAATCCTAAATTACTTAATTTAGGAATAGTTATATATCGTTTATTTTTATATGTTAATATTTTATAGTCCATTTTTGCCTCCATGATTTTGCTTGTTACTGTTAGTATATCATAAATTTAAAAAGGAGTGCAAAGCACTCCCCTACATAAGTTATTATATTATTAAAATCGGAGATCCCTTGACTACGCTCGGGATGACAAAAGGCGACCAAAAGTCCACCCTACACTCAGGATAACATCCTGCAAAAATTATAATGTGTTAAAAGAGGAGATTCCTCCACTTTGGTCGGAATGACACATGGCGACCAAAGGCCTCCCCTACTGTTCACTGTTCGTTGTTAATTGTTCACTGATTATCTACTCCATTAAATGTGTTTCCAAGATTTGATCCCATCTTAAGCCTTGTAATCCTAGATAATGTTTTAAATTATTTAATAGATAGTCTAGTTTAACTGGTCCTACTAGTTCAGAGCCTGTTACCGCTACACCATAGTGTTGGGCTTCTAATTTTATGAGCTCATATGCCCTATAAAGTGGTGTTTGTTCGCAGTCAAACATATTTATGGATACTACTACTCCTTTTCTTTCTGGGAATTTAATGCCTACTGCTCTAGTTGTAGAAAATCCACCGCTGGGCCCTCTTACTGCTTTTGCAATTTCTTTTGCTATCATAACATCTTCTGTATCTAAAAATACATTATACGCTGTAAGTCCTTCCATATCAGCACTTACTATTGTTGCCCCTAACTGTGGGCTTAATTTTCCATCAACTGATAAATCAGGTTTTCTAGCTTCATAATCTGGATTTGAGGAATCTTCCAATAATGCTTTCAATCCTTCATATTGACCTTTTCTTATAAATGAAATACTCTTTTTATCTGGAGTTCTTGCATTTTCTGATGAAAAATATATTGGTACTTTATATTTTTCAAATAGTTCTTGACCTATTTCTTCTGCTAAATCACGAACTTCTTCTAAAGTTATATTTTTGAATGGGAACAATGGAATCGTATCTTGTGCACCAATTCTTGGGTGAGTTCCTTTTTGCTCAGTCATATCAATGTATTTGTATGACTGACTTGCCATTTCTATTAGAGCTTCTTTTAATGGCCCCGGCTCTCCTAACAAAGTAACTACCGTTCTGTTGAAATCATACTCTGGTTCCACACTTACCAGCTTAACGCCTTCCCTGTTTTTAAGTACACTAGTAATACTTTCAACTACGTCCAGTCTTCTACCTTCGCTGAAATTAGGTACTGCTAAAATATACTTTTTATTCTCCATGAAGTTACCTCCTTAAATCATTTATTTATAAAAGCCCTATATAATTTTGTATATATCTTTTAAACTATAGGGGATAAAATCCTGAAGTTATTCACATCTATCAAACCCTTGTCTGTTATTTTCAATGTTGGGCTTGTAGATAGTGCTAAGAATGATAAATGCATCAATGGAGCATGGATTTTACAACCTAAATCCCTTATTATTATGTTCTCTAGTTCTGCAATCTTTCTGCTAACTTCATGACCATCAAGTTCATCAGTTATTAGGCCACCTACAGGTAATCTCATTTCTCCTAGAATTCTACCTCTTTTGGATATGGCAATTCCCCCACCCATTTCTATTACCTTGTTTACCGCTAATACCATATCTCTATAGTTTGTTCCAGTTACCATTATATTATGAGTATCATGGGCTACACTTTCTGCAAAGGCTCCGTCTTTAAGTCCAAATCCTTTTACAAAGGCTTTCCCTATACTATTGTTTCTTCCATATCTTTCTACACAGGATATAGCTAATATGTCTTTAGTCGTATCTGGCTGACATATACCTGATAAAGTTTTTAGGGTTTCTTCGAAATTATCTGTAAGGTTTTGATCTGGCACTACACCTATACATCTGACAGTTACAGCATTTCCATCACCTTTTATTTCTAAATCCTGTTCTATGATAGGTGAAATCTTTACCGAATTTTTAACTTCCTCTGGATAAGTATATCTTGATAAATCTATTAGTAATTCACCTTTAGATGCTACTAGTTTTCCTTTTAAAAAGACACCTTCAACTACCATTTCTTCCAAATCACTAATTATTGCTATATCTCCCTGTTTGCCTGGTGCCAGCACACCCACATGGTCTAATCCAAAGTATGTAGCTGAATTTATGGTTACCATCTGTATAGCTTCTATTGGAGGTACACCTTGTTTAATGGTTCTTCTGACTATTTCATTCATATGACCCAATGTTTCCAAGTCTGCAGGGACCATATCATCCGTGGCTAATATACATCTTCTGGAGTCAAATCCTTCTTCCGTTACTGCCCTGATACATTCTGCCATGTTCTTCTGAGTTGAACCTTCTCTCATAAATAGATAGACTCCCTGACGAAGCTTTTCTACAGCTTCCGCTTTTGTTGTAGTTTCATGACAGGAGCATTTGCCTCCTGCTGCTATTATATGAGCTGCTAAATCAGACCCAAACAGCTCTGGTGCATTTCCATCTACCACCATACTTTTACTTCTGGCATATATGGTGGAAGCTAAAAGGTCAGTTATTACTTCCGGAGTATTTCTATATACATGCCTAGCATTACTAAATCCCTGAAGCTCTCCTATACCAATTATATTCTTGTAGTTTAGCAAGTCTTCCATATCCTTTGAGTTTACATCATATCCTGCTGTTTCTAGGTTAGGAGAGTCTGGGGTAAGTGAAGGGACCACCAGGTAAACATTATTTGGTACAGAATCTATTTCATCAGCCATGGCTTTCATTCCTACTGGTCCAAGAGCATTTCCTATTTCATGAGGGTCTGCTACTAAAGTTGTTGTTCCTGATGGTATAGAAAGCCTCGAAAATTCAGTAACAGTAAGCATACTGCTTTCAAAGTGCATATGAGAGTCTATAAATCCTGGTGATAGATATTTCCCTTCAACATCTATAACCATGGTTTTGGGTCCTATAAGACTGCTACAATCTCCTACCATAAGGATATATTTACCCTTTAGTGCTATATCAGCCTTATAGATTTCTCTGGTTATAACGTTTACAACCTGTCCATTGTGTAGGACTATATCAGCATACTCCCTGTCTCCCATTAAAACATCAATAAGATTTCTATATTCAATTGCTTTTTTTAAGTTTTTTGTATAACCCAATGCCATTCCTCCCTCGCAACTTCTATTCCGATAGGTCTTCTCTTAAATCTATATCATCTATGATACCTACTATTGAAGCGTCAATTGGAGAATCTAATTTTCTAGCAGCAATCCTACCTGCAGTACCTGTTGTATATATTACTATTTCACCAATTCCAGCTCCTACTGTATCTACTGCTATCAATTGTTCTCCTATGAGTTCTAATTTGAAATTGAGAGGCTGTATCACCATAAGTTTATTACCTACTAATTTTTCATCTTTTCTGGTTGCTACTACTGTTCCTACAATTTTTCCTATATGCAAATGAAGCCCCCCCTTTCTATTTTATTTGGATTTTAATCCCCAGCTCCCTGGCTTTATCCTTAGCCAGAGGTGTTATTATTGTACTTTTATCTAATTCTAATCTATTTGTATTTTTATCTAGTAATAAAATATCTTTTAATGTAATAAGATTCTTTGCAGCTTTATTTTTATTTAATTTATCTAAACTAATTTCATCTTGTTTCAAACTAATCTTATTAAGAATATCTTTTCCTGTAAACTCCAAGGCACCCATTTTACTTATAGTTAAAATGTGGTTTTCAACAATCTCAGAAATTTCATTGCTATGTGGTTTCTCGCCCATATAATTTCTGATATAATTATAGTTTATATATACTATTTTCCCACAATATAGAAATGCCCAAATAATATTTGGTATAAAACTATCGACAATTCCTAATGAGATCTTAGATAATGTGTTAATTGTCATATTTGGTGATATTATCATATTGTAATCATTTACGATATTTTTAAGTTTATATACATCCTCTTCTTTAAATATCTCTTTAGGATTAATAGTATCAACAATTTTCTTGAAATCTAATATATTTTCAGCAAGAAATGAAAATCCTATGGAGATTTCATAACCATTGTTTTTTAATTCAATTAAATAGTCTAACTCATCTTTAATATTAACAGATGTTCCGTTAAAGATTACAATGACTTTATTATTTGGGGAAGGCACTAAACCAATTTTATCAGAAATATGTTTTAACACATTTTGAGTTATCCTAGTTTTACTCATTAATAGCACTCCAAATTAATTATTCGTATTGTGTTAATATTACTCGTTCAACCTCAGCATGTGGTCTTGGTATTACATGTACAGAATGAAGTTCTCCAACAGCTCTAGCTGCTTCTGCTCCTGCATCTACTGCAGCTTTAACTGCTCCAACATCTCCTCTTACCATTACTGTTACAAGTCCAAAACCAATTTTCTCATATCCTACTAATGTAACATTAGCTGCTTTTACCATTGCATCTGCCGCTTCTATACTTCCTACTAATCCTTTAGTTTCAACTAATCCTAATGCTTGACTCATTATTATTCCTCCCTATTTGTTTGATTTTTATCGGTATCAGATTTTTTCGTTTGTTTAATTGTTTTCTCCCCATTTGTTATGTTTTTTTCCACCTTTAAATTCTTTTCAAACCTTTTAATTAATCCGGCTACTTCTTCATGAGGTCTAGGTATCACATGGCTTGATACAACGATACCAACCCGATTGCCTGCATCTTCTCCAGCATCTACTGCAGCCCTCACCGCTGCAACTTCTCCTGCAACCTGTATAGTAACACCTACTGCCTTACCAACACCTATTACTTTTTCTACTCCAACTAATGTAACATCAGCTGCTTTACTTGCAGCATCCAAAGCTGTTACAGCAGTGGTTAGACCTAACGTCTCTATAAGCCCTAATGCTTTTTCCATATCACACCTCCAGGGTTATTTAACGCCCATTTTTAATTCTTTCAGCTGCTTCATCAAGGGTTATTATTCTTGACGTTTTGTTATTGCCCTGAATTATCTTTTGTATTAAGTCATTTTCTTTTGAATCCAGATTATAATTGCCACTACTATAATCTGGTGCATCCTGATAATCTTTGTTATTTAAATTATTTTTCATCATCTTTCTAGCTAATGGATTTACCATTTTTCCACCACCATTTTAAAACAATTTATCTACTTCATCATGGGGCCTTGGTATTACATTAGCTGATACTACTTCAGCTACCTCCCCAGCTTTTAATTTCGCATTTTCTACTGCTGCAGTTACCGCTGCTACATCACCTGTTACAGTAACTGACACTAATCCTGAACCAACTAATTGAAAATCCATTATTTTCACATTTGCTGATTTTACCATTGTATCTGCCGCTTCTATTGCTGCTACCAGACTTCTAGTTTCTACCATTCCTATTGATTCTTTCAATTATTTCACCTTTTTTCGTTAAATATTAGAAAAGTACCTACTAATGTCTACCTTTTCATATCCAGGGACCACTGCTCTTTCAAATTTTCTGGCAGCTTCTCCTAATGGCTTTGTCGCATCTATACCTAACTTATCAGTTATTCCTCTAAGATCATGGGATGGTTCCAATGATGAACCTAATGCTCCCTGGGTTATCACAAAATCTAATGATGCTTGCGTTCTCGTGGTTATTGCCCACTCTATTTCTTTTAAATCATAAATATTCACATCATCGTCTACTATTACAACTTGTTTCAAGTCCTTATTAAGACCTAATGCTGCAATAATTGCTGATTTTGCCTCTCCTTTTCGCATCTGATTAATAGATACTACAGCATTAAATCTGTAGCCTCCACCTTCAGTTACATACACATCTTTTACATCCATTTGATTTTTTAAGTAATAATATAATTCCATCTCTCTTATCAGTCCATTGGTTAAATGCTCCTCAGGACATGGAAATGCAGTTTGAAATATTGGATTGTTTCTGTGCATTACTCCATCTATTTCTATTATTGGATGAGGTGCTTGTTTACCATAGTACCCCATTAGTTCTCCAAATGGTCCTTCCAATTCCCTCTTACCTGCTACCAGTCTGCCTTCTAGTACTATTTCAGCAAAGGCAGGCACCAGTAAATCATTAGTTTCGCATTTTATCAACTCCAAGGGTTCTCCTCTCAGGGCACTGTCCAGTTCATATTTATCCACTCCATAAGTAGCGCTGGAATATTGTGATGCTAATATAAATGGAGCATCGTAACCTAGAACAATGGCAACATCTAAAGATTTGCCTTGTCTTTCCAGTTCCAAAAAATCATTGGTAAGCTTGTACGAACCAATTAATGCAGAAACCTGGTTCCCTTTATTTACTTGAAATCTTCTAATGGATGTATGATACTTCTGTGTTTCTGGATCTTTAACAACTAATACTCCGGCTGTTATATAATTTGATGAATCTTTACCATTAAATTTATTTATTGGAAAGAGTCTCATTACATCTATATTTCTGGTTATTATGTTTTCTTTTATAGGACCAGTTTCTACTACCTTATATGGTCCGGGGTTTATTAAGGCTTCCATAAATTTATAGTTTCTGTTTTCACTATTTACATCTAGTAAGTCATAGAAAATTTTCCTGTTTCCAAATAATCCACCAACTACTGATGTATTATGATTTTTTACCCTGTTAAATAGTATGGGTTGGAGATTTGAAAAATGATTTAATATTCCTCCCATTTCATACACATAGTCTACTTCTTTATTGCATTCCAACAGATTATTTGTATTTCTCAGCCTATCCAAGGTATATCTGAGCATTTGTCTCTCCAAGTTCTACCCTCCTTTCTTTATTGTCCATTCCATCTGTTAACTAAGTTGTTTTCTATATCCAGCATGTCCAAAAGTCTTCCAGTTATATTTAATACTATATCTTCTATAGACTCGGGATGATTGTAAAAACCTGGAGCTGGGGGAAATATTGTCACTCCAACTCTTGATAGCTTTAGCATATTTTCCAGATGGATTGAGTTTAATGGTGTTTCTCTAGGTACCAAAATTAATTTTCTTCCTTCTTTTATAGCAACATCACATGCCCTTGAGAGCAAGGAATCTGAGAATCCATTTGCTATACTTGATAGAGTCTTCATTGAGCAAGGCAGAATTATAGTCTTATCTATTTTAAAGGAACCACTGGCAATTGGAGCTGCAAAGTTCTTATTGTCGTGGTAATATGTTGCTAATCCTTTCAATTCATCAAGACTAATTCCACATTCATGGTTCATTACATATTCTCCCATTGTTGTTACTACTAAATGGGTTTCCATATTTAGTTCTTTTAATGCCTTCAAGAGAGAAATTCCATATATTGCTCCGCTTCCCCCCGAAATTCCAACCACTATCTTCAATATTATCTCTCCTTAAGTAATGTTATTCTTCCAAAAGAGCTATAGCTCTGATTGGTGATCCCGTTCCTTCCCTTATCTTAAGTGGCAATCCAATATACAGAAATCTCCTGTTTGCAACCAAATCAAGATTACACAAATTCTCAGTATTGGTTATATTATACTCACCGCAAACTAAATGGGCTGAAAAATCGATGTCATCTGGCGTTTGGTCAATAGCTGGAGCATCAACACCAATATTCACCACACCTTTTTCAGCTAGCCATTTTGCCGCTACATAGCTTAATCCAGTATAGTTTGTCTGAAACATTTCTGTTCCAAAGTTTCTATTGTGATGTCCAGTGTATAACAGTACAATATCCCCTCTTCTAATTTCTTGTTCAGACCTTTCCAGTGCATTCTCTAGATCCCTTATTTCTATATAGTCTGGATATTTTATATGACTTAAATCTAAACATATCGCACTTCCCCAAAAATATTCTAATGGCATTTTATCTATAGTTGGTCCGTTGGGATTATATTCCCATACACCATCACTATGCGTGCCACCATGTTCACTTATTATCAAACTTCTTGCCGAAAAACCCAGAGTATCGCTCCCTGTGGCCTTCTTGTTTTCTTCATGAGTCATATTTGTCATAATATATGTTTTCTGATGCATAGGGAAGACAGACATCCCCTGATATATTTCTTGTGATAAATCAACAAGTTTATAACTCAATAACCCTCCCCCTTTCAATTACTTACTAATGAAATCTTCTTTTTCAATAATAAGTGATACTAAGCTAGCAACAATTAAGGCTAATATGGGTGATCCTATATTAAAGATGGTTATATTACTCATAGCAATAAGAAAACTTAATAGAGTTCCCATTTTAAATCTATCTGAATTAAACGTGTTATTTAATGTCTTTTTTAATATACCTAACATTGATAAAGTAGCAATAGTACTAATAAAAGCTTTAGGCATTATGGCAACAAGACTTAATGCTTTTGATGCTAGTAAACCAAAAGTAATAAACACTATTCCATTTATTACTGATGCAATATATCTATTTTCCATATCATCTCCGGCTTCATCTGAAGAACATATAGCTGTCATTGGACCTGCAATATTTGCCGAATGTCCTCCAAATAAAGATGTGGCCATAGATCCTAAACCACTGGCTATTGTCATGGCATTTATTGGCGGATTATATCCCTGAGTCCTCAATATTGCTATAGCTTGAGAATTTTCAGATCCCATAATAAGTATTGATAATGGAATTGAAATACCCAATATGGCATCAATATTTAGTTTAGGAATTAGAATCCTTGGCAATACATAATCAAATGCTATTCCACTAACCTGGACTTTATCTAATATTATTGATACAATTGTCCCCATTATAATAGCAGGAATAATAGGCTGAATCCTTTTAAAAATCTTAGGTAATACAAAAAATCCTATTAATACTAATATTACAATGATTGGTTCTTCAATAATTGAATCCATAAGTGTTATTATAAACTTAGTCAATACTCCTGACACCATACCGAGGACTATTGGACCTGGCAATATGTTTAGTATTTTTTCCTTTAGGCCACTTAAACCCACGAAAAGAATTATACATCCAGATATTAAATATGCGCCTGCCAATTCTTCAATTGAGTAAATGTTATTGTTTCCTAAAAGAAATACTGTTCCAGCTATAGTATAAGCACCACTTATCGGAATCTTATACTTTAACGATAGTATCAATCCAATTAAACCACCAAAAAAATATATGGAAAATATCCAGGATATGGTATCTATTCTAGACAAATTAATTCTATTTGCAACACTTATGACTAATAATACAGACCCTGTACACCCAAATATTGAGGCTACCAACCCTGCTGTTATGTTATTAATAGTGAACTTTTTCACAAAATAAAATCTCCTTCAATTATACTGTTCCATACATAAGCCTTGGTATAAATAATGATATTTCAGGAAAATATGTTATAACTATTAAAGCAATAATACTGATAATAACAAATGGTATTACACCCTTCATTATATTGGTCATGCTTTCACCTGTTGCAGGTCCCGCAACAAACAGGTTCAATCCGAATGGTGGTGTGAACATACCTATTGCAGCATTTGTTACCATAATAACACCTAAGTGTATTGGATTAATACCTAATTGCATTGCAATTGGATAAAGTAACGGTGCGGTAATGATAATTGCTGAAGATCCATCTATAAACATACCTGCTATTAACAATAAAACATTTACCATCATAAGGAATGTAGTTGCCCCAAAATTTTTACCTATAATTAAATTAGTCAATGCTTGTGGAACCTGTGCTACTGTAAGTACCCATCCGAATACGGATGCACCTGCCAATAAAAACATAAGCTGTGCTGTTGATTTTGCAGAGTCAACACAAGTTTGCATTAAATCCTTTAAATCCATTTCCCTATATATGAACATACTTACAATGATTGCATAAATAGTCGCCACTCCTGATGCCTCTGTTGCAGTAAACACTCCACCATAAATACCACCCATAATGATTATCGGAATACCCAATGCCCAGGCTGCACTAAGTGTTGCTTTCATTTTTTCTTGAACGGTAGTTTTTCTACCTCGCACTATATTATTTTTTCTCGCATATATATATGCATAGACTAAATAAGCTATAGAATAAATGATTCCTGCACCAAGCCCTGCCATAAATAATGCTCCAACCGAAGCTCCTGTTACTGAACCGTAAATTATTGCACTAATTGATGGTGGTATAAGTAAAGCTATCGATCCACTGGATGTGATTAAACCTATATTGAATCCACCGTCATAGTTATTTGCCTTTAAAGCTGGATACATTAATCCTCCTATTGCTATAACAGTAGCAGGCGATGAGCCAGATACAGCACCGAAGAACATACAGGCAATAATGGTTGTAAAAGCAAGTCCACCCCTAGTACTACCTACCATAACTTCTGACCATTTCAAAATTCTGTCTGCAATTCCACCTTTTTTCATTACGTTTGCTCCTAGTATAAAAAAAGGAACACTCATAAGTGAGAACTTATCAATTCCACCTAGCATTCTTTGGGCAACCACCATTAGTGGAAGGTCAGTAAAAAACAGCAGCGTTGAAAATGAAGAAAAACCTAATGCTACAAATACAGGTGCTCCAACAGCAACAAGTATAAAAAAAGTAATTAATAAAAACGCTGACATAATTCCACCTCCCTATAACATCCTGATGTCAGGAGTATCATCTTTAATATTTTTATCATTAATTGTCTTCCAAATGTTGTATATAAATCTAAACCCCATTATAGTACAGCCTATTGGCAGCGATATGTATACAATCCACATAGGCATTCTAAGAGCAGGGCTTAGCTGTGATGTTTCAAAAACCAGCTTAGTGTTTTCATAGCTCAAATATGCTATAACAAAGCTAAAAAGTGCGCTAAAAAATTCAGCAATTGCATTCAATGCTTTAGCAACCACTGGTGGTGAATTTTCTGCAATCAAATTGATTCCAACATGAAGATAATCTCTAGCACAAAGACTACCTCCTATAAAGGTAATCCAAATCATAGCATATCTGATAACTTCCTCTGCCCAAGTTGTAGAACTTTTAAAAAAATATCTCATTAAGACATTCACGAATAGAAGTACTGTAGCAGAAAATAGTAACACACCTGTTAGGCTTTCCTCTATAAAGCCCCATGCTTTCGTGAGCTTTTTCATCATTTTCACCTCCAAATTATAAGGGGGAATGGACGACTTTCCCCCTAATTATTTATTAATTCTATCTTGTCCAAACTTTAGGGCTTTGTCTATCAATTCTCCACCTATTAAATCTCTGTATTTATCATATAGTGGCATTGCAGCATCTTTCAATTCTGCTCTTGCTTCTTCTGACATAATATGATGTTGAGTACCTGCTTCAAGCATATCCTTCATATATCCCGCGTTGGCATTGTTCACCATTTCCTTATGAATTTGAGCCATTTCTTTACCCGACTCAACAACTGCTGTTTGAAGATCTTCTGGTAAACTAGTAAACCACTTGTTACTAGCACTTAAAAAATATGTTAAGTACGCATGCTCAGCATCGGTTATCCACTTTTGAACTTCATAGAATTTCATATCATGATTTGATATAATTGGATTCTCCTGTCCATCTACTACCTTTTGTTGTAGGGAATTATATACTTCAGCAAAATCTATAGGAACTGGATTTGCACCCCATAGTTTGTACATATCCATAATAACTGGTGCTTCCATAGTTCTAATCTTCATTCCATTAAAATCAGCCATTGACTTTATAGGTTTATCTGCTGTAAATTGCTTATATCCTTCTGCATTAAATGAAATTCCTTTAAGTCCAATTTTTTCAAGACCTTTTATGAGTTCTTCTCCTATTTCTCCTTCTAGAGCTTCCCACATAATATCTTCATTAGGGAATAAGTATGGTAAATCCAATAGAGTTAGCTTTTGATCAAAACCTGCAAACTTTGCAGTAGGTGTCCAGACCATTTCTATTGTTCCCATTTGCATACCTTCAATCATTTCCCTTGCACTACCCAATTGTTGAGCTGGATAAATTTCTACTTCCATTCTACCGTTAGTCTTTTCTTCAAGAATTTTCTTAAATTCTAATGCTGCTTCATGATATGGTGAATTTGTTGTATAGTCATGTGCGAACTTTACAACGTATTTCTTATTTTCACCTGTAGAACCTAAATCATTGCCGCTTGGAGTACTGCTTGGAGTTGCACTTGGTTCTGGTTTTGACATTCTTTGACACCCAGCTAAAACTGTAAATAACATAATTGCTACTAAAATTAGTGAGATTCTCTTCCTTGATATCGTTTTCATATTAGCCCTCCTCATATAATAATTAATATTTTATATTGCAATTACTGTGCCATATTATAAGACTGCTTAACTTAGTAAATTTCACCGTTCATTTTTTAAAAATAACTGCAATATTTGCGTTGATGCAAATATTGCAGTTATTTTAAACATTATACTCTTTCAGTTTGTATTGAAGATTCCTGTCACTGATTCCTAAACATTGTGCTGTTAATTTTCTATTGCCTTCAAAATACTCTAATGTTTTTAAAATTACTTCTCTTTCAATTTCTTTTATATTCATACCTATCTTAATATTTAATTCACCTGCATCAGTACTAGCTTTAAATCTCCATTGAAGTAATCTTTCAGGTAAATCCTCAACTCCAATAACTGAATTATCTGTTAATGCCACTGCTCTTTCAATTATGTTTTCAAGTTCCCTGATATTACCAGGATATTCATACTTTTCTAATAATCTGATGGCTTCAATTGAAAATCCTTTTATTTTTTTATTGAATTTTGCATTATATTTATCAAGAAAAAATTTAATCAAAGGCACTATATCTTCTTTACGCTCTCTCAAACTTGGAAGTCTGATATTTATTACATTTAATCTATAGAATAAATCTTCTCTGAACTTATTATTTTCTACTTCTTCTATCAAGTCCTTATTAGTTGCAACTATTACTCTTACATCAACCTTTTTTGATGTTTCACTGCCTAATGGAGTGATTTCCATATCTTCTACTACCCTTAAAATTTTCGCCTGCAGATTTAAATCTAGCTCCGCTATTTCATCTAAAAAAAGGGTCCCTCTATGTGCCAATTCAAGCTTTCCAAGTTTCTTTTTATCTGCACCAGTAAATGCTCCCTTTTCGTATCCAAAAAGTTCACTTTCTAAAAGGTTACTAGGTATAGCTGCACAATTTACAACCTCTAATCTTTCATTTTTTCTCGCCCCTTGAAAATGAATTAATTTTGCTATAACATCTTTGCCAGTTCCACTTTCACCTGTTATTAGTACAGTCGAGTTGATATCTTTAATTTTCTCAACTCTATCCAATACTTTTTTAAAAGCTTTAGATCTTCCAATAACACCCTTCGTTGAATAGTCTTCATATACAATATTTCTTAAATTTTTTAAAGAACCATTGATTATCCTAAATTCCATTGCTTTTTCAATAAAAATGAATAGTTCTTCAATATTGATTGGTTTGGTTAAGTAGTGTATTGCACCAATTTTCATTGCTTCTACTGTAGATTCTATACTGGCATATGCAGTCATAACAATAACCTGAATATTTTCATTTAGAAATTTAATCTCCCTTAAAACATCTAATCCATTAATATTACCAATCTTTAAATCTAATAAGACAACATCAATATCCTCATTTTTAATAATCTCAATTCCTTCACTAGGCAATTGGGTTGTTAAAACATTATAATGATCCTCCAATGCAAATTCTAAAGAATCGCATATTGATACTTCATCATCAATAACTAATATCTTAATCATCAAATCCCTCATCTCCTATTAATCTAATTGAAATATATACAATTGTCCCATTATCGTTACTTGACACCTTAATACTTCCCTGCATTTCATTTATATACTGATAACATAATGCTAATCCAAGACCTGTCCCATTTTGCTTCGTAGTATAAAAGGGTTCAAAAATCTTATCTATGGATTTTTCATCAACTCCTACACCATCATCCTTAATCTCCATATATACATATTCACAATCTTTTGATATATATATATCAATGTGCCCATCATTATTAATAGCTTCAAAACTATTTAACAGAATATTAATTAAAACCTGCCTCATTTTATTCATTTCATTTTTAATAATAATATCGCATGTACTATTTACCGTAATGTTAATATGTTTATTTTCATAGGAGGTCTTTACCAAATCAATGGTTTCATATGCTAATTTGTTTAAGGAAAATTCTTCAACTATATTACTAGATGGTTTAGAATAGTCTAATAGCTCTTTCAATAATACATTGAGCCTATCAATTTCCATAGGTACCTGCCTGGTTATTTTTTCTCTGAACTTTACATTATCATATTTTTCAGGTAAAAGATCTATATACGTCTTTATAGATGTTAGGGGATTCCTAATTTCATGAACAATACCTGCTACTAATCTTCCTAATGACTGCATTTTGCTCTGGTGTTGAAGCTCATTTCTCATGTTTTTCTCATCTGTAAAGTTTCTAAAAGTCATTACTCCACCATTCATTTTTTCTTCAATGGTTATTAACGGAGATATTATGTAGTTATAAAAATACTCTTCTCCATCAATAACAAATCTGGTCTCCTCTACTATATTACTTTTACCATATTTAATACAATCATATATTAAACTTATATTAAAAAACTTATCCAAATTGAGTTCATCAAGTGTACGTCCTAAAACATCTTCTCTATTCATTGAAAAAATCTGCAATGCACTTTTATTAAATGCAGTAATATATCCTCTGCTATCAAAAGTTATCAATCCAATGCTTAAACTGTCTATAATCTGTTCTTTGAATTTGTTACTTTCAATAATTAAATTTTTACTTTTGGTTAATTCCATATTGGCTAAACTCAGGTCTGTAGTCCTCTTATCAACTTCTTTCTTAAGTTCCTTATTCCACCTATAATTTACATAAGAAAAGATAAAAGAAAGTAACGTAATGGAAAGTATAATATAAATTATTTCCTTCTGCCACTTACCTTTGTCTTCATATGTACCAAACCATTTTTCATAGATTTTACTATAAGTACCCTTCTTCTTTAAATTTGAAAGTGCTTCATTTATTTGTGATAGCAATTCATCATTTCCTTTTTTTACAGCCACACCATAATCCATTTGATTTATCTCATCGCCAACAATCTTTACCATATTATTTAGGTTACTATTATTAATTACATAGATTCCAGTTAACTTATTACTAAAAACAGCATCAACCTTTCCTTGTATCAAATAGTTAAAACCAGTTATTAGTTCTGAAACAAACTTTACTTCTATTTCTCCCTGTTCAGCTAATATATATGCAGTGAAATCACTCCTTTGAACAGCTACTATTTTACCTTTTAAATCATTCAGGCTATGAGTACTAACATCATCTTTTCTGGTAAAAACAACAGATGCATTTAATATGTATGGAGTAGAAAAATCATAAATTTCTTTCCTTTGTTTATTAAAGTTCATCCCCTGTATCAAATCTACCTTCCCGTTAATTAATGCGGCATGAGCAGCCAACCAATCCATTGGATAAAACTTTATATCCTTCTTTAACTCTAAAGCTATTGCTCTCATAAGATCTACATTAAACCCTTTATATTCACCATCTTCATCAACAAATTCATAAGGTGGAAAATTTTTATCACCTGCTATTTGTAAAGTTTCTGTTCCTTCACCATACGAATTAAAATGGTTAAAAATTAAAAAAGATAATACTAATACACAAACTATTAAGTTAATTGTTTTGCTCTTGTTCATAATATTACCTCCTTTTTTTGGTGGTATTTTAAATTCTCTTAAGGGTATCAATGTATGCTTTTATCACTACATATCATTAAAGGACCATTGAGTTTATTATAGCATAAAAAAATCTTCTTATAATTTTTTATAAGAAGATTTTTTAAGAATCAGAGATTCCACCATTTCAGTCAGAATGAAAAATTAACTATATTTTTATTTTTAATTCTTTTTAGATTGTGCATTGTGATTTGTGAATTGTGAATTGTATATCACTCCATTAAATGTGTTTCCAAGATTTGATCCCATCTTAAGCCTTGTAATCCTAGATAATGTTTTAAATTATTTAATAGATAGTCTAGTTTAACTGGTCCTACTAGTTCAGAGCCTGTTACCGCTAC